>NZ_SMJX01000012.1 GCF_004348535.1 Actinomadura sp. KC216 | reverse complement strand
GCCATCCCCCAAGAGGTCGTGGACGCCACCCGAGCCCGCTACATAGACGTCTACGAACGCCTGACCGGCCACCGCTGGCGGTCGTAGCGCCAGACCGTAGATCTTTAGTTTTCGCTGCTCAGCACCGGTTTCTGTCGTTTCGTCCGCAGTCTCGCGGCTATGCCGTTCAAGACGGAAGCAATGACGAAGCGAAGTGATGACCATGCCGGAGACAGGCACCGAAGGAGGCCGGACCGGTCCCGCCGAGACCGGCCGGAAGCTCATGGTGCGGACGCTGGAGAAGGCCAGCAGCGCCATAGAGGCGATGACCCACCGCCTGAACGAGGCCGCGGACGGCAACGGAGCCGGAAAGAAGGCGGCGGCGGCCGGTGCGGAGAAGCTCGCCAAGGGCGCGGGCCCCCTGAAGGCGGGCCTCGGCGCGGGCATGGCGGGCGCGAAGGAGAAGGCGAAGGAAGCCGTCGGCTCCGGCGGCGGCGCCGGAAACGCGAAGGTCACCAACATCGTCGAAGAGTTCGACGTGGGGCTGCCACGGCGCGTCGCCTACGACCAGTGGACGCGGTTCACCGACTTCCCGACCTTCACCAAGAAGGTGGAGAGCGTCGAGCAGGAGTCCGACGAGAAGGTGAACTGGCGGGCGAAGATCCTGTGGTCGCACCGGAGCTGGGAATCCACGATCACCGAGCAGGTCCCTGATGAGCGGATCGTCTGGACGTCCAAGGGCCCGCACGGATACGTCGATGGCGCCGTGACCTTCCACGAGCTGGCGCCCACCATGACGCGGGTCCTGCTGGTGGCCGAATACCACCCGGACGGCTTCTTCGAGAAGACCGCGAACCTGTGGCGCGCGCAGGGCCGCCGCCTCCGCCTGGAGTTCAAGAACGTCAAGCGCCACATGATGACGCAGACACTCCTGAACCAGAAGGAGGTCGAGGGCTGGCGCGGCGAGATCCGCGACGGCGAAGTGGTCAAGACCCACGAGGACGCCGTCAAGGAGGAACAGGAATCCGCAGGTCAGGGTAGCCGGGCATAGCCCCGCACCCGAGGGTACGGGGATCCGAACGGCGGATCGGGGGGAAACGATGGGCGACGACGCATCCGGCAATCCGGAACCAGAAGGCCTGACCGGCAAACCCGTGGCTCCGGACAAGAGCCCGCGACCAGGCGAGGGCCCGGACGTCTACCTCGACGTCCCCCTGCTCAAGGTGGACGAGATATCCCTTGAGGTCGAGAACCTGGAAGCGCACGTCTCCCTCGTCGCCCAGGTACTTGACCTGCTGAAGCTGAACGTCGGCGCGGACGTGTTCCTCGGCAGGGTCAAGCTGGACATCAAGGGCGTCGAGGCTCAGGCGCAGCTCAAGGTCCGGCTCGACAACGTGGCCATCATCGTCGACCGCGTCCTGACCACCCTCGACCGCAACCCCGAGATCCTCCAGCACGTCGGCCGCGGCGTGGAGGCGGCGGCCCGCGAAATAGGCACCGGAACCGGCACCGCCGTAGGCGAGGTAGGCAGAGGCGCAAGAGGCGCCGTCCAAGACGTAGGCCGAGGCGCAGGCGGCGCAGTCCAAGACGTAGGCCGAGGCGCAGGCGGCGCAGTCCAGGATGTCGGACGCGGCGCAGGCGGAGCCGTCCAGGACGTAGGCCGAGGCGCAGGCGGCGCAGTCCAGGATGTCGGACGCGGCGCAGGCGGAGCCGTCCAGGACGTAGGCCGAGGCGCAGGCGGCGCGGTAGAGAACGTCGGCGAAGGCGCAGGCGGAGCCGTCCAGGACGTAGGACACGGGGCAGGCGGCGCGGTCCAAGAGGTCGGCCGAGGCACAGGCGGAGCAGTCGAAAACGTCGGCGAAGGTGCAAGCGACGCCGTCCAGGACGTAGGCAAGGGCACCGGACGCGCGGCCGAAAGTGCCGGGCGCGCAACCGAAGACGTGGGCAAAGGCGCAGGTGACGCCGCCAAGAGCACCGGCGAGGGCGCTGGCCAGGTCGCGGAGACCACCGGCAAGGCCACCGAAGGTGCAGGCGACACCGTCCAAAACCTAGGCAAGAGCACCGAAAGCGCAAGCGAGGCAGTCACGGACACGTCCTCAGACGATGCCGTCAAGGAGGACACGGGAGACGACAACGACGCACAGGAAACCAAGTCCGACGACCAGGAGGGCACAGACCTCCAGACCGCACTGCACGGAACCGAAGAGTCCATACGAGACCTCGGCCGGGCCCTGCTCCGGATGTTCTCCCAGCCACCCAGCTCACCGGAAAAGGAGCCGACCGACCATGAGTCATGACGGCCTCCCAGACGCAGAAGTCCGCCGGACGGCCGACATCCTCTTCACAGCCAAGGTGAAGGCCGACGAACTCCGCTTCCACGTGGCCCCCGAAAGCTCGGTCATCTTCACAGGAAACGCCGGCGACGACTCCACGTCTGGCAGCGACCGCGCCAACCTCCCGGACAAGGTCCAGGAGAACACCACCTACCGCGACATCGAAATCCACTACGCCATAGCGGCGAAACTGGACCCCGACGTCCCCTAAAGCCGAACCAGCTACCAGGTGGCGGGGAACATGCGGTGCCTGAGAAGCGCGTCCACCTGCTCGGTGGCGTACTCGAGGTCACCACAGCCCGCGAGGTAACCGCACCTACCGCGCCCAGCCTCGTAGTATCCCCACGCACCACCCGGCGTAGCACGCACCCTAACCACGACCTTGACGTGGTTGCTCGGGCTGAAGGCGAAGACCCACAGGAGCGGCGGCCAAGTGGGGACCTCCTCGACCTGGTAGAGCCTGACGCACCTGTAGCACTTGGACGTGATGGCCCCGTCCAGCAGATCGAGGTAGCGGATCGCCGTGCCTCGCCCGAGCCGCGTCCGCCATCGCAGCACGTACCGTTCGGCCCGGACGTTCAGCGGCCGCAGCGAGCCCATACGACCTTCCCTTCCTCATCGAGCTGCCTGACGCCCCAGTCGTGGACGAGCTGCACCACCAGCAGCAGGCCGCGCCCGCACGTCGCGTCGTGGTCCTCGTCCCGGACGACGGGCAGCCCCGTCCCGTCGTCCCGGACCTCGATGACGACCAGATCGTCACGCTTGTCCTGGAAAACCCGAACCACGATCTGCCCGAATCCGACGTGCTTGTATGCATTTGTAACCAGTTCCGTAACCACGATCCGAGCGACGTAGTCGTCGTCGCACCCCAGCTCACGGAACCGCTTGGCGATATAGCACCGCGCCTCAGCGGGCGCCCGGTCCGTCGGCTCCAGAACCAGCCCCGACCTCCCCGGCGCAAAAGCCCCTGTAGTCATCACCATGCCCCTCGAACGTGTCTGGTTGCTTGCTCGCAATTGAGGCAGCCGACGCTTCCCGGGACCCATCAAGCCCGAAAGAAAGAGAAAACCGACTATCTCTAACTTGATGGCAACTTGAGGGCGCTTGAGTCACCATTGCTGTATGACAGCCTCCCGCCAGCAGGGCAAACGCAACGGTGCGTCCCCCATGCTGATCGCCTTTGGCAAGGCGGTCCGGCGCTACCGCACCGCCACCGGGCTCAGCCAGGAACGGCTGGCCAATAAATTGGGCGTAACAACCCAATATGTATCTTTGGTAGAACTCGGACGCACCCGCTGCCGGTTCGAGTTCGCCACTGCGGCCGACGAGACGCTTGGGGCTGATGGGCAGATTCAGGAGCTCTGGAAAGACCTCGTCATGGACGCGGCCTACCCCACATGGTTCGACTGGCCCACCGTCGAGGCCGAGGCCGTAGAGCTCACGGAGTACAGCCTCACCGTCGTACCTGGCCTTCTACAGACGCCCGCGTATGCAAACGCGATCCTCCACGGAGACAAGGAGGCGGTCGATGCCCGCCTCAAGCGTCAGGAAATCCTCCGCAGGGACCAACCCCCAGCGCTGACCGTTTTGCTGGACGAGGCGGTCTTGTACCGCGAGACCGGCAACAAGGAAATCATGCGCGAGCAGCTTGAATACCTGATCAGCATGGCTGGCCCCAACCTCACCATCCAGATCGTGCCGAACCGCGGCGAGCACGCGGGCAACTCGGGCGCCTTCGTCGTGGCCACGCTTCAGGATCGCTCCGAAGTGGCGTACGTCGAGAGCGGGTATCGTGGACTCACCTTGAGTGAGCCAGACGCCCTGGCTACGATCGCAAAACCCTCCGCGAACTTCGCAGCCTGGCACTGCCGATGGCAGCGAGTATCGACCTGATCCGCAGAATGGTGGAAGAGAGATGGACCTGACTCAGGCTGTGTGGCGCAAGGCCAACCGCAGCACCTCCAACGGCGGCAACTGCGTAGAAGTCGCCAGCATCCCTGAAACCGTAGCCATCCGAGACAGCAAGAACCCCAATGGCCCCAAGCTCTTCCTAAGCCACAACGACTTCCGCCACCTCACTCAAACCCTCAAGAACCTCTAACAACAAGCTGGTTCACAGGACGGGGGTAGAGAAATGGACCTGATCCAAAGCACGTGGCGAAAGTCGTCCTACAGTGGCGCCAACGGCGGCGAGTGCATCGAAGTAGCCCGCACCCCGATCCACTTTAGCGTCCGCGACAGCAAAGACCCTCACGGCCCCAAACTCACCATCAGCCACCACGACTTCCGCCACCTCACCCAGCTTCTCAAGAACCTCTAACAACCAGCTGATTTGCCGCACCGAGGCGAGAAATGGACCTGAGTAACGCTGTGTGGCGCAAGGCGCGTGGGACGACGGAGAACGGCGGCAACTGCGTAGAAGTTGCCAGCCTCCCTGAAACCGTGGCCATTCGCGACAGCAAGAACCCCAATGGCCCCAAGCTCTTCCTTAGCCACAACGACTTCCGCCACCTCACCCAGATCCTCAAGAACCTCTAACCACCAGCTGACTTACCGTACCGAGGCGAGAAATGGACCTGAGTAACGCTGTGGCGCAAGGCACGCAAGAGCGCCGAGAACGGCGGTGACTGCGTGGAGCTTACCTCTGTGAGCAATGTGATCGCCATCCGAGACAGCAAAAACCCCAATGGCCCCAAGCTCGCCCTTAACCACAACGACTTCCGCCACCTCACCCAGACCCTCAAAGACCGCTAGAGGAAAACCGAGTGGCTGGGGCGATAGATAAGAGACGGGCGGAGCTTGCCCGTCGCAGCACCTCAAACGGTAGTTATGGCGCTCGCAACTCTGCTACAGCCTCCACCAGACCAGCGTGTTCTAGCTCATCGAGTACGTCATCCACGGTACCCGGCGGGTTGTTCCGAGTGTCTGCGATCTCTTGAACACATGCCCACACGTTGCGGTCGTCGATGTCGATCTGATCGAGAATGAACTCATCCGGTGTCTTGGCTTCCAGAGCCCAAGGCTGCAGAGCCTCCCTGGGAAAGTCCCTGACATTTGCAGTAACGATGACCTGAGCCCCCGCCTTGATGGCAGCGGCCAGCACGTGGCGGTCGTCTGGGTCCGGCAGTTTTAAGCCCTCGATCAGCGGCTCATAGTCGGTCACTATCGCGTCCGGCACCGCACGGTTCATCAATTGCCGAACCCTGGGTAGTCTCAGCTATGTCCGGCCGCCGAGCGGCGAGGTTCTTGAATACTTCATCCAGGATCTGGTCGGTCCACTTGGCGCGGATCCTGCTGGTCCGCTTCATGGCGATGCGGACGAACAAGTCCCGCATTGTGTTGCCGAACAGTACGTTGGCGTCATAGACCACGACGAAGGCCATGGCTCAGTTACCCAGCTCCTAGCCGAGCACTGACAACTCATCGGCCGCAGCTCGGCGCTCAGCATCATCGCGTCGCTGGTAGTCGAGCAGATCCTCATACCTGATCCGGCGGTGTCGCCCAACCAGCCGATACGGGATCTTGCCGTCTTCCAGCAGGCCGATCAGATAGGGACGGGATACGTTGAGGATGTCGGCCGCCTGCTGGGTGGTCAGCTCAGCCTTGAGAGGCATGACGTTCACTCCCCGGCCCTGGGCAGCCTGGATGAGGATGAACGCGAGCAGGTCAACCACCTCGCGTGGCAGGACCAGGGCGTGCTCACCTGCAAGCTCACCGGTAACTCGGATCTGCTGAGCGTCGGGGTTGCTGGTGAGGTAGTCAGCGATCCGCCGCTTGGCCCGTTTGGCCAGTTCGGCATCGATTGTTCCGGGGCTTAGGCGCTTGGCTTGCACAGTCGTCATGTATGCAGTATCCGCAACATACGCAATAAACGCAACCCTCGTACCGTGGACGGGTCTACCACCGCGCGGCACGGTCCGGGCCAGGCATGCGATCCCCCCAGGAGTCCAGCGACTGGAGCCTTACGCCGGAGACGGTTGGTGAGTGTTGGTGACCGGATGTGGCGGGTGTAGAAGCCGAACGCTGTCTGGAACGGCAGCCGGGGCAGTGGGCGCTTGGCAGGATTGGTGTGGTTCCGGGCGGGCGCGAGCGAGCGGCATGCTTGCAGAATCGGGTGATCGGCTGGATGACCGGGCCCTCGGAAGCGGGTCTATGGGTCGTACTAGTGGGCGCTTTGAGGGGGCGGGTGTGGGGACGCTGTTGAAGCGAGCGAAGTTGGTCGCCTGGGGCGAGCTCGCTGCTTCTTCGGGGTCTGCGGCCAAGGGCCCGTCGCTGCTGGCGAAGGTCGCGTGGAGTGGTCCGGACGATGCGCTTGCGGCGTTGGGTGACCTGCGCTTTCTGCTGTGTCGGGATGGTATAGCGGTTGAGCAGGCGACCGCTGCGGCCGTTCCGCTGTTGTGGGAGTTGACGCAGGCGCCGCAGGTGACCTGTCGGCCTGAGATCCTGCAGTTCCTGCAAGAGATTTGGTGTAGCGACGCCTGGAGCCAGGCCGCAGCCGCCTTGGGGGACTCGCCCGGTTACAGACCGAAGGTGGAGTGGGAACGATCGGCTCACCGGGCCGTTCGCGCCGAAGTAATGGCTGCGCGCCGGTTGACGCAAGATGCCGATCCCGAGGTCGCCCTGGCAGCGCAGTGGCTTGTCTCCGCTCTCGGTGAGGGCTGAGAGCGCCTGGCGGCAGGGCCGAGCTGAGGCAGGCGACCCTGCGTCCATGGAGTCTCCGGCCACCCAAAAGGCCCGGACCGATGACGGTTCCGGGCCTTTGAGGACAACGTCCTGGTTACTCCAAGATCAGGATGCTCTCGTCCGGCGCGTAGAGCGTGTTCTCGGACGGTGGAAGATTGAACCAGCCGGCCTGATCGGTGCAGTTCGGACGCATGATGAGCTTGATCGGCCTGGTGGTCTCGTTATAGAGGGCGCCGACCTTGGTGTGCCCGGCCTGGGACGAGAGGTTATAGCAGGCTCCCGCAGGAGGGTTCTCGATGACGACCCGGTAACCATTGCGCTGGTCGAAAATAAGCTTGCCGGACGCGGCGTTTGCGGGGGTCGGTACAGCGACTGCTCCCGCGACCGTCAGAACTCCGATACCGAGCGCGACTCGTCGCATCTCATCTCCTCGCTGCAAAAAGTGACGGTCAGTGAATTGACCAATTCAGTTTGCAGGCACCATGTCGCCAGCAAAATGGATGATCATTATGGCGTGCGACGAACAACCGGGCAAGCCGGTTTTGTACGGAGGCCGGTCTCGTATCGACGCATTAACGGCTGAGCGAACTCGAACCAGTGAGCTTCGCAGGCTCCGTCGAAGGCCTTCTGCCATCTCGGTTGGTTCCCATCCTGGGGGTGGCCTCAGAGTGGCAGGTGATCTACAGGGAGGCCGGGTACGGGCTCGGCCTGGCCAAACACCGGACGCAATGCGGCACCTGGGTCTGGTTCCACGGAGGCGTCAGCTGGGGCGTCGCCAGCGTCAACGCCGCTTCTGCGGACGGCCGGACGAGCGTGGAGATCGTGCTCGCCTCCGAGCCGAGCTACCCCGAAGCTAAGAAGGCCCAGCTGACCAGGTGCCTGAAGCTGACCGACCGGGCCCTGTGCGCTCATCGATGACGCGGCGGGCACCCATTTAGGTTGGGGCCATGACGACTCTCGCTCAGCTCCGCAAAACCGCCCTCTCGTATCCCGAGACCGTCGAGCAAGCCACCGATTCGGGAAGCGTCGTATTCACGGTGCAGGAGAAGCCGTTCGCGTCGTTGGGCACGGACAAGGTGGTTCAGCTCCGGCTTCCTGCGTCCGATGTGGAGGAGGTTCTTGCAGCTCATCCGACGGCGGAGGCGTTGGGGCGTGGTGCGGCGCCGGGCGGTGTGCGGGTGCCGATCGGGGACATCAATGGGCAGCAGCTCAATCACTGGGTTCGGCGTGCTTGGCTTTCGCAGGCGCCAGAACGGTTGGCGGCGGGGGTGGC
Source organism: Actinomadura sp. KC216 (assembly GCF_004348535.1). Taxonomy (GTDB): domain Bacteria; phylum Actinomycetota; class Actinomycetes; order Streptosporangiales; family Streptosporangiaceae; genus Spirillospora. The sequence continues at coordinate 50,241 of NZ_SMJX01000012.1, read as the reverse complement.
CGCTGGGGACGGCGCGCGGCCCGGTGAGGTCGGCGACCTGCCCAAGGGCATTGGAGGGCCCGCCACCCGGGCGCTGGTGGGGGCTGGTATCACCTCGCTCAGTCAGGTCGCAGACCTGACCGATGCCGAGTTGCTGGCCATGCACGGGGTTGGGCCGAAGGCGGTTCGGATTCTTCGCGAGGCGCTGGCCTGAGGCAGCCCGAGTAGACTTCGGGGTGCGGAAGGTTCACTCGGTTGTCCGAGTGTCGTAAGAGGGAACCCGGTGCGAATCCGGGACTGCCCCGCAGCGGTGAGTGGGAACGACCGCCGTCATCACGCACTGGGCCGGAGGGCCTGGGAAGCGACGGTTAGTAGGACGCTTCTTCCGGGAAGCGATGCCCGCGAGTCCGAAGACCTGCCTCCGCCCGCGCGCCGGCCGGTGCGCGGTGGTCTGCGGCCTCGCGGGAAGGTCCGCGGCGTACGATTCGCCGTGCGCTCCTCCCGCGTCCGCCTACGGCACAGCGAGGGAAGCCGCCATGAACACGACGATCCTTGGATATCCCCGAATCGGGCCGCGCCGGGAGCTGAAGTTCGCCACCGAGGACTTCTGGGCCGGACGCATCGACGCCGACGCCCTCAAGGCGAAGGGCGCGGAGCTGCGTGCGGATGGATGGACGAGCCTGCGCGACGCCGGTCTGGACGCGATCCCGTCCAACACCTTCTCCTTCTACGACCAGGTGCTCGACACGAGCGTGCTGGTCGACGCCGTCCCCGACCGGTACCGCCACCTGACGGGGTTCGACCGGTACTTCGCGATGGCGCGCGGTGCGCAGGACGTCCCGCCGCTGGAGATGACGAAGTGGTTCGACACGAACTACCACTACATCGTCCCCGAGCTGGGGCCGGGGACGCGGTTCCGGCTGGCGGACGGCTCCGCCGCCAAGCCGCTGGTCGAGTACCGGGAGGCCAAGGCGCTGGGCATCGAGACCCGGCCGGTTCTCGTCGGGCCGCTCAGCTACCTGCTGCTCGCCAAGCCCGCGGAGGGGGCACCCGGCGACTTCCGGACGCTCGATCTTCTCGACGGGCTCATCGACGTGTACGCCGAGGTGCTGGAACGGCTCGCCGGGTCAGGGGCCGGGTGGGTTCAGCTGGACGAGCCCGCGCTCGTCGCCGACCGCAGTGACGAGGAGATCGCGGCATTCGCTCGTGCGTACGCGCGGCTGGGGCGGTTGACGAGCAGGCCACGGCTGATGGTCGCCACGTACTTCGGCACGATCGGCGCGGACGCGCTGCGCGTGCTGGCCGGGAGCCGCGTCGAGGCGGTCGGGCTGGACTTCGTGGCCGGGCCGGACAACCTTGATGTTCTGGCGTCGGTGGGCGGGCTGCCACGTAAGACGCTCGTCGCGGGTGTCGTGGACGGGCGGAACGTGTGGCGTGCCGACCAGGGGCGGGCGAAGGCCACCTGCGCGGCTCTGCTCGGGCTCGTCGATCAGGTTGTGGTGAGCGCGTCCTGCTCGCTGCTGCATGTGCCGATCGATCTGGACGCCGAGACGTCGCTGGATCCGGGCGTTCGGGGGCGGCTTGCGTTCGCGCGGCAGAAGGTCGCGGAGGTCGTCGCGGTCGGGCGGGCGCTGCGGGAGGACGTTCCCGCGTCGGTCGAGGCGTCGGCGCCGCCTGCGGGAGTCGATCATGGTGTTCGGGCCCGGCTGGAATCGCTTGGTGAGGCGGCGGCCGGGCGCGGTGATCGGGGTGCGCGGTTCGCCGCGCAGCAGGACGAGCTCGGGCTGCCCGCGCTGGCGACGACGACCGTCGGCTCGTTCCCGCAGACCCCCGAGATCCGCCGGATCCGTGCCGACTATCGCGCCGGGCGCGTCACCGCCGACGCCTACACGCGGGCCATGAAGGACGAGATCGCCCGCGTCATCGCGCTGCAGGAGGACCTCGGCCTGGACGTTCTCGTCCACGGCGAGCCCGAACGCAACGACATGGTGCAGTACTTCGCCGAGCAGCTCGACGGGTACGCCACCACCCAGTACGGGTGGGTGCAGTCATACGGGTCGCGGTACGTCCGGCCGCCGATCCTGCACAGCGATGTCGCGCGGCCCCGTCCGATGACGGTGGAGTGGGCGACGTACGCGCAGTCGCTCACCAGCAAGCCGGTCAAGGGCATGCTGACCGGACCCGTCACCATGCTGGCCTGGTCGTTCGTGCGTGACGACCAGCCGCTCGCCGACACCGCCCGGCAGCTCGCGCTCGCGCTGCGGGACGAGATCGCCGACCTGGAGGCGGCCGGGATCCGCGTCATCCAGGTGGACGAGCCCGCGCTGCGCGAGCTGCTGCCGCTGCGGGAGGCGGGCCGTCCGGCCTACATGGAGTGGGCCGTCGCCGCGTTCCACCTCGCGACCTCGGGCGTCGCCGACACGACGCAGATCCACACGCACATGTGCTACTCCGAGTTCGGCGAGATCATCGGGACGATCCGGGCGCTGGACGCCGACGTGACCAGCGTCGAGGCCGCGCGCTCGCACATGGAGCTCGTCGCGGATCTGCGTGACGGCGGGTACGAGAACGGGATCGGGCCCGGCGTCTACGACATCCACTCGCCGCGCGTTCCCGGTGCCGATGAGATCGAGGAGAACCTGCGGCGGGCGCTGCGGGCCGTCGAGCCTGGACGGTTGTGGGTCAATCCGGACTGCGGGCTGAAGACCCGTGCCTATCCGGAGACGGAGGCGTCGCTGCGGAATCTGGTGACGGCGGCGCGGCGGGTCCGTGCCGACGTGACCGGTGTGAGCGGCTGACCCCGGGCAGGCCGATCCCGGGATGTGGACGTCCCGGGGTCGGCCTGGTGCCGATCATGGGTTGCCGTCCGGGCTCAGGGGTTGCCCAGCGTGCGGGGGTCGGTTTCCTTGTCGTCGAGGCTGAGGAGCAGGGTGCGCAGGGTCGCGGCGAGGTCGTCCTGCTGGTGCCTGTCGAGTGCGGCGAGGATGCGCCGTTCGTTGTCGAGGTGGGCGGCGACGGCGCGGTCGATGAGTTCGCGGCCCTCGGGCGTGAGGTCGACGATGACGCTCCGGCGGTTGGCCGGGTCGATGTCGCGCGTGATGTAGCCCTTGGCGACGAGCCGGTCGAGCCGGTTGGTGACGGCGCCCGAGGTCACCATCGAGGAGCGGGCCAGCATGCCGGCGGTCATGCCGCCCGGCGTGCCGCCGCGCCGGAGGGTGGCGAGGACGTCGAACTCGCCTCTCTCCAGGCCGAACTCGGCGAAGAGCGCCTTGAGTTCACGCTCGACGATCCGGGTCACCCGGGACAGGCGGCCGAGGACCCGCATGGGGGATGCGTCCAGGTCCGGGCGGGCGCGACCCCACTGCTCCACGATGCGGTCGACCGCGTCGCGCTCCCGTTCCCGCTCCCGATCCGGCTCCCGGCCCACGATCAAAACCCCTCAACATTGAACTGTTTGACGCCAAGGTATCACCGGCGTACGGTCTTCATCGTTGAAAATTTCAGCATTGAGAGGTTAGCCCGTGCGTCGTTCGAGAATCTCCGCCGTGCTCGTGCTCCCGCTCGTCCTGGCCGCCTTGACGAGCGCCCCCGCCCAAGCCAGCTCCCCCACCCAAGCCGCCGCCCCGGTCCAGGCGGCCGTCGATCGCTTCCCGACCACGATCCCCTTGCCGGACGGGTTCCAGCCCGAGGGGATCGCGACCGGGCCCGGCCCGTTCGCCTACGTCGGCTCCATGGCCGACGGGTCCGTCTACCGCGCCGACCTGCGCACCGGACGCGGCGCGATCATCAGCCGCGGGACCGGCGGGCAGGCACTCGGGATGAAGACGGACGCGCACGGACGGCTGTTCGTGGCGGGCGGCACGGGCGGTGACGCGCGGGTTGTCGACGTCCGGACCGGGCGAGTGCTGGCCTCCTACCGGCTGGCCACCGGGCCGACGTTCGTCAACGACGTCATCCTCACGCGGGATGCCGCCTGGTTCACCGACTCCTTCGCTCCGGTGCTCTACAAGCTGCCGCTGCACGGCGGCGAGCTGCCCGCCGAGGCGGTCCGGATCCCGCTCACCGGCGACCTCGTGTACCGGACCGGGCCCGACGGCGCCGCCTTCAACGCCAACGGCATCACGCCGACCCCGGACGGCCGGGGCCTGATCGTCGTGCAGTCGAACACCGGCGGGCTGTTCCACGTCGACCCGGCGACCGGGACGACCCGCCGCGTGGACCTGCACGGCGAGTCGCTGCCGGACGGCGACGGGCTGCTCCTGCACGGCCGGACGCTGTACGCGGTGCAGAACCGCTTCGACACCGTGGCGGTCGTGCGGCTGAACGCGGCGGGCACGGAAGGCCGCGTCATACGGCGGGTGACCGACAGCCGGTTCGACCTGCCGACGACCGTCGCCGAGTTCGGATCGCGGCTGTATCTGCCCAACATCCGGTTCTTCAGCACGGAGCCGACCCCGCACCTCTCCTACAACGCCGTCGCCATCCCCCGGCCCTGAGCAGCGGGGCGCGTGTCGTATGGCCTGACCGCCGCTCTCCGGGCACGGTCAGGCCACCCGACCCCCTCCTAACTCCGGTCGTCCAGAGCCTCGTAGAGCCGGACGACCTGCTCGCACACCTCCGTGATGTCGGAGGCGGGGAGCTTTCCGGTCTCGCCGGAGCGCGCGCACCAGCGGAACGTCGCGGTCTCGCACCACACCGTCAGGTCGCCGGGGCCGGTGAGCATGCTGACGCCGAGCTCGTCCCTGCGCTGGAGGCGGTCGACGCCGCGCTGGACGAGGAGCTTCTCCAGGTTCCTCATCGCGTGCGGCTCGTCGACCTGCCGGGCGTGGCGGCGGGCGTGGACGGTGCGGGTGACGGGGAGCGCGAACCAGGTGGCCTTGCCGCGGACCGCCGGGTGGCTCAGCCGGGACCTGGACGGATGGTGCCCCCACCGCCCGTCCGCCAGGATCCGGATGATCTCCAGCCCGCGGCCGTGCTCGTGCATGTCACCGGGCGCCTCGCGGCGGCGGCGCCAGTGCCGGAGCGTGTCGAAGGCCTTGATGACCAGCTCGTCGCGGCCGCGCTCGTCGCTGCGCTGATACACCCAGAGTTCCGCGCCGGGCGTCCCGTCGCCGGACGTGGCGTGCTGCAGCACGTTGGTCGCCAGCTCGCTGACCATGATCGCGAGGTCGTGGACGTCGTTGACCGCCAGCCCCAGCGTGGGCAGCAGGCCCCTGACCTGGGATCGTGCCACGGCTGCGATGGAGTCGTCCCCTGGCAGGGGAAGGACGGCGCAGCCACCGTCCTCCAGCCGCCAGGGAATCCCGCACGCGGCCGCGGTCTTCGTCATGACGCCCACTCTCCGAGTATCGCGGAGCCATCATCGCAATTCAGACAATCGCGACATGAACCTCCGTGGTTCGCGACTCGCTATGTGTGAATCACAGATCCAAGCTTCGCACATCCCGGCGACCGAAACCGGCTACACGACCAAGGTTCTCCTTCTACAAATGAGACGTTCACCGATACGCCCGAAGCCGCACAGAACGCGCCCGCGCGGAGGGGCGGATGCGCGTACCGGCGGGCACGCGACGGCTCGGCCTCCGCGCTGTAACGTGGACGGCGCCTGAGAGAGGGCCGCACACACGCAGATCCCCCAGGGGTGCAGCCCTGGGGGATCTGGTGTGCGGCCCGGCCTCCGCCCCGGAGCCGGTCCGCTGGTCTCGCCGAGTGCGGTCCCTTACGCGAGGATCACCTGGTCGGTGGGCGGTCCGTGCGCCAGGTCAGCGGTCGTAGCGGCCGGCCCTGACGTCGTCCAGGAACGTGGCGAACACCGACCGGGGGACGACGTGCGCACCGGCCTCCGGCGTCTTGCTGTCCCGCAGCCCGGTGGCCGTCTCGAGGTCGGCGACCTCGACGCAGCCGCCGTTGCTGCTCGCGCTCGCGGTGGCCTTGAACCACCGTGCCTGAGAGAGGTTCATATCGCTTCATCTCCAGGTAGTTCTTACTCCGGAGCTAGCCCTCCGGAGCCTTACTCCAGCGTCGCGATGAGTTTCTCCAGGTGCTCCGCGGTGTCGGCGGTGCTCAGCGCCGCCGCGCGGATCTGCTCGAAGATCCGGTCATAGGCCTCCACTTTGCCGGGGGTGTCGATCTGCTGGATGTCGGCGTCGTTCTCCAGGAAGACCACGGGCGGCTCGTCCCCCGGGAAACGGAAGATGTTGACCAGCGTCGACATGCCGGGGTGCAGGCCGTCCGACAGGCGGAGCAGCCGCAGCTCGACGTTCGGGCGGCCGGACGCGGTCAGCAGATGGCGGAGCTGGGCGCGGCGGTCGCCCTCGTCGCCCCACTCGTACATCAGGGAAGCCTCGGTGATCAGGGCGATGAGCTGCGGCGCCGTGCCGTCCGTGCGGTCGAGGATCTGCTGGCGCCGCAGCCGCGCCCGCAGCGCCTGCTCGCGCCACTCCGGCGACTTCGTCCCGGACGACAGCAGGGCCTGCATGTACGGCAGCGTCTGCAGCAGGCCCGGCAGGACCAGCGGCATGATGACCCGGATGCTGGACGCGTCGCCCTCGTAGCCGGGGAACTCGTTGTCGAACACGTCCGGGTAATCGCGCCACCAGGCACGCTGCCGGGCCTTCGTGGCGAGTTCCTCCAGCTCGTCGAGGTCGCTGCCGTCGTAGATGCGCGCGAGGTCGCGGATGTCGCTGAGCTCGGGCCGCACCCAGGTGTTGGCCTCGAACCGGCCGACCTTGCCGCGGCCCCAGTTCAGCCGGTCGCACACCTGGTTGGCCGTGTATCCCGCCTCGACGCGCAGGTCCCTCAGACGGCGTGCCAGCCCCCGCTTGGCGATGGTGGCTCCGTAGGCCTCGTTCAACGGAACCACCTCCCTTGACAGACGACCGCCATCAGCATACGCCTTCCGAATTTGTGAATCACAGATTCAGCGCCGAATCGGCATACCCGGATCGGAACCCCGGTCCGGGCATGCCGGTCAGGACGCCGCGTTGTCGAACTCACCCTTCTTCACGCCGTCGAGGAAGCACGCCCACTCGTTCTCGTCGAACACCGAGATGAGCTCCCCGGACGTGCGCAGCAGCGTCCATCCGCCGGCGAACGCGACCTCGATCGCGCCCTCGTCGTTGCCGGAGCGCTTCCAGTCGAGGGCGTCCGGATCGATGCCCAGCTCTTCGACGGTCGGCTTCCGGGTCATGCCGGCTTCCTCGCCACCGCACAGTATCCCCAGCGCGAGCCCTCGCTGTCGGCCGCCACGGGGTCCTCGGCGCCCCACTCGCCGAAGTAGCAGACCTCCGCCGGCGCGCCCTTGTACGGCGGGACGATGTCCAGCCCGGTGAAGAAGCTCGCGATCTCCGCGCGGGACCGGGGATAGGCGCCGCCGGACGACGACTTGGCGAACACCTTCTTGAGGTCGTCGACCGCGCCCTCCATCTGCCGGTCGCTGGTGACGGCCGACAGGGCGAGGTAGCTGCCGGGCACCAGCCGGTCCATGTACTGCTGGATGAGGCCCCAGGGGTCGTCCTCGTCCGACACGAAGTGGGTGACGGTCACCAGGAGCAGCGCCACCGGCTCCGTGAAGTCGATCATCGCGCGGGTCTCCGGGTGCTCCAGGACGCTGTCCGGATCGCGGAAGTCCGCCGTGATGCAGGCCGTGCCGGGAACGTCCTTCAGCAGCTCCTTCGCGTGCATTTCGACGATCGGGTCGAAGTCGGCGTACAGGATCCGCGCGTCGGGCGCGACCGCCTGCACCGCGTCATGCGTGTTGTTCCCGGTCGGCAGGCCGGCGCCGACGTCGATGAACTGCCGGACGCCCTGCTCGGCGAGCCACCGCACCGAGCGCTGCAGGAACCCGCGGTTGGCCCAGGCGGTGTCCACCATGTCGGGCATGGCCTGGCGGACCTTCTCGGCGGCCTGGCGATCGACCTCGTAGTTGGCCGTGCCGCCGAGGATGTAGTCGTAGATGCGGGCCGGGCTGGGGACGGTGATGTCCACCCCGGGAGGAGCCTGCTCGGTCTCGCCCACCTGATTTCGCCTCCATTGCCACGATTTGTGATGCACGAATTATGAAGCAGCTTCCCCCGCCCGGGAGATCGTTACGGCCAGGCGGGGGACGAAACGCACAACCGGCCCGGCCGGACGGGTCCATTCGCACGGGGAGCGGCGGCCGGGCAGGTTCCTAGCATGGCGGCGGAGCGTCCCGGAGGGCGTGTGGGCTGACCAAATGTGAGCCGATCAAAAGCCGACGGGCGACACAGGGGGGCGCGATGAGCGGCGAGACCGACCTGCGGAACTTCATCGACGGCGAGTTCACCGGAACCGCCGGCCGCATGGAGATCGCCGACCCCGCGTCCGGGGAGGTCTACGCGACGGCGCCGAGATCGGGCGCGGACGACGTCGACCGGGCCTGCGCTGCGGCGGCGCGGGCGTTCGCCACGTGGCGGCGGACGACCCCCGGCGAGCGGATGGCGCACCTGCTCCGCATGGCGGACGCCATCGAACGGCACGCGGACGAGCTCATCGCCATCGAGTGCCGCGACACCGGCAAGCCTCCGGCGCTGACCATGCGCGAGGAGATCGTGCCGATCGTCGACCAGCTCCGGTTCTTCGCGGGGGCGGCCCGGATGCTCGAAGGCAAGGCGACGGCGGAGTACGTGCGCGGGCACTCCTCGTCCATCCGGCGGGAGCCGGTCGGGGTCGTCGGGGTGATCGCGCCGTGGAACTACCCGGCGATGATGGCGGTGTGGAAGTTCGGCCCGGCGCTGGCGGCGGGGAACACGGTGGTGCTGAAGCCGTCCGACACGACGCCCGCCAGCGCCCTGTACCTGGCCGGGCTGTTCGCGGAGATCCTGCCGCCCGGGGTGTTCAACGTGGTGTGCGGCGACCGGGACACGGGCGCCGCGCTGGCCGCGCATCCCGTCCCGGCGATGGTGTCGATCACCGGGAGCACGGCGGCGGGACGGGCCGTCGCCCGGTCCGCGGCCGACACCGTCAAGCGCGCGCATCTGGAGCTCGGCGGCAACGCGCCCGTGCTGGTGTTCGGCGACGCCGACATCGAGGCGGCGGCCGACGGCGTCGGATTCGCGGGCTACTTCAACGCCGGGCAGGACTGCACGGCCGCGACCCGGGTGATCGTCGCGGAGGAGGCGCACGACGCGTTCGTGGACGCACTCCTCCGGCGGGTCCGCACGATCGGGTTCGCGCCGGACGAGACCGATGACGGCGCGCTGTACATCCCGCCGCTGAACAATCCGAACCAGCTCGCCCACGTCGGCGGTCTGGTCGAGCGGACGCCGTCGCACGCGAAGGTCCTGGTCGGCGGGGAGCCGGCGGGGCCCGGGTACTTCTACCGGCCGACCGTCGTGGACGGGGTCGGCGCGTCCGACGAGCTGAGCCGCACCGAGATATTCGGGCCGGTCGTCACCGTGCAGACGTTCGCCGGAGAGGCGGACGCGCTCCGGCAGGCGAACGACTCGCCGTACGGGCTGGTGTCCAGCGTGTGGACGCGCGACCACGCGCGGGCGCTGCGCCTGTCCGCCGCGATCGACGCCGGGCACGTCGGGCTCAACTGCCACCTGCCGCCCGTCCACGAGATGCCGCACGGCGGCGTCAAGCAGTCGGGCTACGGCAACGATCTCTCGCTCTACTCCGTGGAGGAGTACACGCGCGTCAAGCACGTCATGTCCGCGCTCGGCGAGGAGAACGGGTGATGGAGGAACCGAAGGTCGGGCCGGTGGACGCCACGCGGGTGCCCCGGTACGGGGAGCCGGCCACGTTCGCGCGGCTGCCGCGGACCGACCAGGTCGATCGCGTGGACGTGGCGATCGTCGGGGTGCCGTTCGACACCGGCGTCTCCTACCGTCCGGGCGCGCGGTTCGGGCCGGGGCACGTCCGGGCGTCGTCGAAGCTGCTGCGGCCGTACCATCCGCCGCTGGACGTGGAGCCGTTCGGCGTGCAGCAGGTCGCCGACGCGGGCGACATCGGCGTGAACCCGTTCGACATCGAGGACGCGATCCGCACGATCGAGCGGCGGTCGGACGAGCTGCGCGCGGACGGCGCGAAGCTCCTGACGATCGGCGGCGACCACACGATCGCGTTGCCGCTGCTCCGCTCGCTGCACCGCGACCACGGCCCGATCGCCGTGCTGCACTTCGACGCGCACCTCGACACCTGGGACACCTATTTCGGCGCCCCGTACACGCACGGCACACCGTTCCGGAGGGCCGCCGAGGAGGGGCTCCTGGACCCCGAGCACTGCATGCACATCGGGATCCGCGGGCCGCTGTACTCGCGGGAGGACCTGACCGACGACGGCGTGCTCGGGTTCCAGGTCGTCCGCGCCGACGACTACGAGACCGGCGGGATCGCCCGGGCCGTCGAGCGGATGCGGGCGCGGCTCGGCGACCGCCCGGTGTACGTGTCGGTCGACATCGACGTGCTGGACCCGGCGCACGCGCCCGGCACCGGCACCCCGGAGGCGGGCGGGCTGACGAGCCGGGAGCTGCTCGGCACGCTGCGCGGCCTCGCCGGGGCCAACCTGGTCGGCGCGGACGTCGTGGAGGTCGCGCCCGCCTACGACCATGCCGAGATCACCGGTATCGCCGCAGCTCACGTCGGGTACGAGCTGCTGAGCGTGCTCGCCGTCGGGCACCGGACCAAGGGGGAGTGAGGCCCAGATGGAAGGCAGCGCCACCGAGCACACCGCCAAGCCCGCGTTCGCGTGGTCGCCTCGGGGGTGGCCGTCGGAGACGGCGTACGCGGATCCGGACGCCGAGGAGGTGTGGTGCTACACCGGCCGGTTCTCCTACTTTCCCGGCGAGACGGTCGCCTTCCATCTGAGCGCGAGCGTCCCGTCGTTCACTCTGGAGATCACCCGGGACGGGCCGAACCCGGAGGTCGTGTGGCGGCAGGACGGCGTCACGGCCGGTCGTTTCGAGTCGCCCGCGGACGCCTACGCCCAGGGATGCGGCTGGCCCGCCGGGCTCAGGCTGGAGATTCCGGACGACTGGCGCCCCGGGTTCTACATCGTGACCGTCCGGGCGGTGCGCGGCGACGGTGAGCTGTGGGAGCGCGAGCACTTCTTCGTGGTCAAGGCCGCTCCGGGACGGCGACCGAAGGCGGCGCTCGTCCTCGCCACGGGCACGATGCTGGCGTACAACGACTGGGGCGGCGCCAACCACTACCGGGGGCTCGGCGACGATCCGCGCGAGGACGCCGGGAGCCCGCTGTCGTCCACGCAGCGGCCGATCGCCCGCGGGATGATCCGCAAACCGGAGGGCGCGCCGCGCGAGGCGAACCACCTCACGCTGCCGATCGGCGGCGTGCCGCGCTACGCGTCCTACGAATGGGCGCGGCTGAACGGCTACAGCCGCCACCACGGCGACGCGTTCTGGGCGTCGTACGAGCGGCTGTTCGTGCTGTGGGCCGAGCGGACCGGCTACGAGCTCGACTACCTCACCCAGCATGACCTGCATGTGGACGAGACCGTCCTCGACGGCTACCGCTGCGTGATCGTGGTGGGGCACGACGAGTACTGGAGCTGGGAGATGCGCGACGCCGTCGACCGCTTCGTCGACGGCGGCGGGGGCTTCGCCCGGTTCGGCGGGAACTACCAGTGGCAGGTCCGGCTGAGCGACGACCTGACGACGCAGTACTGCTACCGGCTGCCGTCCCTCGACCCCGACACCGCGCGGTCCCCGCGCACGGCGACGACGATGTGGGAGGCCAAGTCGGTGGGACGGCCGGGAGCCATGACCGTCGGCCTGAACGGTCTCGGCGGCGTCTACACCCGGTACGGGGTCGCGACGCCGCGATCGTCGGGCGGGTTCACCGTCTACCGCCCGCACCACTGGGCGTTCGAGGGGACCGACCTGTACTACGGCGACCAGCTCGGCGCGGCGCCGACCTTCCTGGCGGCGTTCGAGGTCGACTCGGTCGAGTACACCTTCCGCAGGGGCCTGCCGTACCCGACGTTCGAGGACGGCGCGCCCGAGACCCTGGAGATCCTCGCGATGACCCCGGCGGTCCGGGGCGAGGAGGACCGCTTCGGCGGGCGGTGGCCCATCGGCGGGCCCGAGGAGGAGGTGTACGCCTACAACCGGGAGCTGGGCGACGACCTTCCCGACTATGTCCATGAGGGCGGGATGCGCGGCGCCGGGATGATCGCGGCGTTCACGCGCGGGCGCGGAGAGGTGTTCAACGGCGGTTCGACGGAATGGCCGTACGCGCTCCATGTGGGGGATCGGTTCGTCGACCGGATCGTCCGCAACGTCCTCGACCGATTCCTCGCGGACACCGTCAGGGACGAGGCATGACAATCACCGATATCGTCCGGCTGTCGCCGGAGAACGGCGTCGCCACGGTGCCGCCCATCGAGGACTACGAGGTCCTCTCGGCCGAGTGGAAAGAGACCGAATACCTCGCCTACGGCGGTCCTGCCAGGGACTACTCGGGCGGGTACTGGACGGGCGAGCCCGGTGCCGTGCGCATCGACCCGTGGCCGTACGACGAGATATGCGTGATCCTGAGCGGCCGCGTCGCCGTCGTCGACCTCGACGGCGGCCGCGCGGAATTCGGTGCCGGTGACGCCTTCTTCATCCCGCAGGGATTCGCGGGGGACTGGGTGACGGTCGAGCCCACGAGCAAGATTTTCGTCGCCGTCCGCCGGTAGCGGCCGGGCGCCGGTGAAACTGTCCGCCGGTGAACCCGCTGTTACTTCGCCATAACCGTCCCACCATTACGGTTGCCCCGTGGTTCCCCTTCGGCTTTTCGTGGATCGGCTGTCGCTGCGGCCGCTGGGCGCCACCGATCCGTCCGGCCGGTGGGTGCGCTGGGTGCACGTCAGCGAGCTGACCGACCCGTCGCCGTTCCTGCGCGGCGGGGAGCTGCTGCTGCTCGCCGGGACCGGGTTCCGCCCGGCCGAGAGCGGCGCGTACGTGCGGCGGCTCGCCGAGGCGGGGGTCGTGGCGCTCGGGTTCGGGGTGACGCCGGTCTTCGACGCCGTCCCGCCGGAACTCGTCGCCGCCTGCGACGAGCACGGCATGGCGCTGCTGGAGGTGCCGCCGCATGTGCCGTTCGCGTCGATCGTCGAGTTGCTGCACGCCGAGCTGGTCCGCGCCGAGACCCGCGACCTGAAGCACCTGTCGGACGGCCAGGCCGTGCTGATCAGGGCGGCGGCCGGGCCCGGACCGCTGCGCGCCGTCGTGGAGCGGCTGGCCGAGCTGCTCGGCGGCTGGGTCCTCGTCGTGGACCGCAACCGCGACCGGACCTGGTCCGCCGGGCCGGTCCGGCGGGACGCGGAGCTGACCGCGGCGCTGGAACGTGCCACCGCGAGCACCTCGCCGATGAGCGCGGCGCTCGTCACCGCCGTCGAGCACGTCGAGATCCAGCGGCTCTTCGGCCCCGCGCCGACCGGGTACGCGATGGCCGTCGCGCGGCGCGGCCCGTTCAGCGTCGCCGACCGGGGCGTCGTCGGCGTCGCGGCGTCGGCGCTTTCGCTGCTGTTCACCGCGCCGTCGGCGGCGGGCTCGCCGGAGGCGCTCGGCGCCGCCGCCGTGGCCGGGCTGCTGCGGCTCCCGACCCTCGCCCGCGCGCTCGCCGGGCCGCTCGACCTCGCCGAGGACGCGCCGTGGCGCGTCGTCCGCGGCCTGCTCACCGAGCCGCCGGGCTCCCGCGAGACGATCGTGCAGCGGCTGTCGGCGGTGCTCGGCACCCCGTTCGTGGAGCAGGACGGCGACTCCTTCACCGCGATCGTCCCCGGCGGCGAACCGGTGGACGACCTGTGCGGGCTCCTCGACGACGCCGGTCACCTCGCCGGGATCAGCCGCCCGCATCCCGCCGACGACCTCGATCCGGCGTGGGGCGAGGCCGGTGCCGCGCTGGACGGGGCGCGCATCGGCGGCGGGTGCGTGGTCGCGGGCGCCGAACCGCACGGCGTGATGGCGCTGCTCGACTCCGCGCAGGCCGCCCGGTACGCCGAACGGCTCCTCGGCCCGCTGGACGCCGCCGCCGCGGCCGGCGAGCTGCTCGGCACGCTGCGCAGCTGGCTGGCGCACCACGGCAACTGGGACCGGACGGCCACCGACCTCGGCGTGCACCGCAACACCGTCCGGCACCGGCTGCGGCAGGTCTCCCGGCTGCTCGACCTGGACCTGAACGACCCCGACACCCGCATGGAGCTGTGGTTCGCGCTCCGCTGGCGCACCCAGGCCCGGTGAGGGGGGCCTGTCCTGGGGCGATGCGTACAACGGGGGCGCCCCGGTGGGGCTGATCGTCCACTTCTACCGCCCGGAACGGCTGCATAGCGTGACCGCAATGGGCCCAGAGAGCCCGTGGAACTCCGGAGGCGGATGACCATGTCGACAACCTCACCAGGCGACGAGCGCGTGGCACCGGCCGCGGGCAGCGGCCGGCTGGCCGCGAACGCGATGGACACCAAGGACCTCGTCTTCACGGTCCTCGCCGCGCTGGCGCCGCTGACGTTGATCGTCGCCGTGGCGCCGCTGCACTTCCTGAAGGGCGGCGCGGCCGTCCCCGGCGGATACCTCGTGGCGGGCGTCGTGATGGCGCTGTTCGCGTCCGGGTTCATGACGATGAGCAAGTACGTCCGCAACGCCGGGGCGTTCTACGCGACGATCACCCGCGGGCTCGGCCGCCCGCTCGGCTCGGGCGCGGCGACGCTGGCGCTGCTCGCCTACAACGGGCTGCAGATCAGCACCTACGGGGCGCTCGGCCTCTACGCCGCGGGGACGTTCGAGAAGTACACCGACCTGTCCGTGCCGTGGTGGGTGTTCGCGCTCGTGGGGATCGTGCTGGTGGCGTGGCTCGGGTTCCTCGGGATCCAGACCAGCGCCAAGGTCCTCGCCGTCCTCCTCATCCTTGAGGTGGCGGTGCTCGTGGTGATGGCGGTCTACGTCCTCGCGAAGGGCGGCTCGGGCGACACGACGTACACCTCGTTCTCCCCCGGGACGGTGTTCAACACGTCCAACGCGGCGATGTTCGGTCTGGTGTTCGGCGCGTTCATGGGGTTCGAGTCCACCGCGATCTTCAGCGAGGAGGCGCGCGGCGGCGTCCGGACGGTCCGGCGCGCGACCTACATCGCGGTCGCGTTCATCGCGATCTTCTACGCGTTCGTCACCTGGACGCTCGTCCAGGCGATCGGCGCGGACGGCATCGGCGCGGCGGCCGAGCAGAACACCGAGACCCTCGTCACCGGGGTGTTCGACCGGTACACGCCGGAGAGCATCGTCGCGGTGATGGAGATCCTGCTGCTGACCAGCGCGTTCGCGGCGCTGCTCGCGCTGCACAACGCGGCGAACCGGTACCTGTTCGCGCTCGGCCGGGAGCGACTGATGCCCGCCCCGTTCGGCCGCACCCACCCGCGGACCCGCTCGCCGTACCTGGCGGGCGCCGCGCAGACGGTGCTGGCGACGGTCGTCGTCGCGGCCTGGGCCGTGTTCGACCTCGACCCCTACCTCGGGCTGCTGCTGTGGGGCAGCTCGATCGGCTTCCTCGGGATCATCACGCTGTGGGCGCTGTGCTGCCTCGCCGTGATCGTCTACCTCCGGCGGAACAGGGTGGACGACGGGCTGTGGCGCACCCTGATCGCCCCCGGCCTGAGCTTCGTCCTGCTCTGCGTGGTGATCGTCCTGGTGGTGTCCAACATCTCGCTGCTGACCGGCGCGGGCACCGTGACCAACGCGATCCTGCTGGGGTCGTGCGTGGTCGCCTTCATCGGGGGTATCGCCTCGGCCATGTCGCTGCGCTCCCGCGACCCCGGCCGGTACGCGGTGCTCGCGGAGAAGACCTACGAGCCGGAGAGCGTCCCCACCCCGGCCGCTCGCCCATGACCTGGGAGCGCGGCTACCGGGCCCTGGACCTGGCGGCGTCGTGGAACGCTCCGCTGACCCTGCTGGACGACGTCGACGCGTCGTTCACCGGCGAGCGGCACCTCTACGGCCTGCCGTTCCGGTTCGGCGACGACCTTGAGGGCGCGTCCCTCGTGCGCGTGACGGGCGAGACCGAGATCCCGGTGGACGACGACTGCCACTGGATCCTGTTCGCCCACGCCCTGGAGGAGCCGGACCTGTTCGAGGGGGCGCCGGTCGGCTCGGAGGCCGCCCGGTACACGGTCCGGTACGCGGACGGCGGCGCGGAGACGGTGCCCGTCCGGCGGCGGTTCGAGATCGGGCCGACGCCGCGCCTGTGGAGCGACCGCCCGATTCCGCTCGACTGGGGTCAGACCCCGTTCCTGGCACTGCCCGACGCGCAGCATCAGCTGATGCACCGCACCTGCGGCCGGTTCGACGCGGCGGGCGCGCGGTTCGTGGACATCGACGACCCGCAGGCCCGCTCCCCCTACGTCCTGCCGTACCGGTTCTACCTGTGGCCGTGGCGCAACCCGCACCCGGAGCGCCGGGTCGCCGCGATCGGGATCGCCTCCGCCGGGCCCGCGGTGCTGATCGGCGCCGTCACGCTGAGCCGCCTGCCGGAGGACCCGTTCGGCCGCACGGTCTCCCGCGACCTGATCTTCACGCTTTCGGACCGCGGCGGCCCGGTGGGCGAGGACTTCGCGGTGACCGTCGACCGCGGAACCGCCACCTACGTCTACCGGACGGTCGACGGCGGCAGCGTGTCCAGCCCGCCCGGCTGGGGTGGGGCGACGAACCCACGCGCCGGTTACGTCAAGGTGGCGGCGACGCCGTCCGCGACGGTGACGCTCGAAGTCGGCGGCACCGAGACCTCCGCCTTCACCTGGGGCGACCTCCTCGACCAGGGCCGGATCGTCACCGCGGACGGCACCGAATGGCGCCTCCCCGACCCCGGACGGGCCTGGATCAAGGGCACCGTCGTGGACGACGCGACCGGCGAGCCCCTCCCCTGCCGCCTGCATTTCCACACCCCGGACGGCGTCCCGCTCGCGCCCTACGGGCATCACACGCACATCAACTCCGACGGCAACACCTGGAACCTCGACATCGGCGGCGACGTCCGCCTGGGCCAGCGGACCTACGCCTACGTCGACGGCGAGTTCGAGGGCTGGCTCCCCCACGGGCCGGTCATCGTGGAGGCGGCGCGAGGCTTCGACTACGTGCCGCTGCGCGAGGAACTGACGATCCGTCCCGGGCAGCGGACGCTCGAACTGCGGCTCAAGCGCTTCCATGACCCGGAGGCGGACGGGTACGTCGCGGGCGACACCCACGTCCACTTCGTGTCCACGCACGGCGCCGAGCTGGAGGCGCGCGGCGAGGGCGTGCGCGTGACGAACCTGCTGATGAGCCAGTGGGGCCACCTCTACACCAACACCGAGGACTTCACCGGCCACCCGCACACGTCCGCCGACGGGACGACCCACGTGTTCGCCGGTCAGGAGAACCGGACCGCGATGCTCGGGCACATCAACCTGCTCGGCCTGCGGACGCCCGTCCGCCCGTGGTGCACGGGCGGCGCCGAGGAGTCCGATCTCGGCGGCGGCCTGGAGACGACCCTGGCCCGCTGGGCGGACGAGTGCCACGCCCAGGGCGGGACGGTCGTCCTCGCGCACTTCCCCGTCCCGAACGGCGAGGCCGCGGCGCTGATCGCCACCGGTCGGCTGGACGGCGTCGAGATGATCGCCTACGACGACTACAACATCGCGCAGTACTACCGGTATCTCAACGCCGGATACCGCCTGACGCTGGTCGGCGGCACGGACAAGATGACCAGCGAGGTCCCGATCGGCCTCGTCCGCACCTACGCCCGCGTGCCCGACCCGCGGACCATGGACTACTGGGACTGGTGCGCCGCCGTCCGGTCCGGTGACACGGTCGTGACGAGCGGCCCGCACCTGCGCCTGTCGGTCGACGGGGCCGCGCCCGGGTCCGTGCTCACCGGCGCCCCTTCCGTCCGCTGCACGGCGGAGTTCCGCTCGATCTTCCCGGTCGACCGGGTGGAGATCGTCGTCAACGGCTCCGTGGCCGGGTCACGGCGCTGGGACTCGGCGGTCCAGGCCGGTTCCGTCGACGTCGACCTCGCCGTGGATGAGCCGTCCTGGATCGCCGCCCGCTGCTACGGCCCCGGGGAGGGCGTGGCCCGGCACAAGGACGTCTGGGAACGTCCGATCATGGCGCACACGTCCCCGGTGTACGTCGCGCCCGGCGACGCCTACGAGCGCACGGACGAGGCCGTCCTCACCGAGATGCTGCAGCTCATCGACGGTGTCGAGCAGCACGTCACCACCCGCGCGAGAACCGCCTGGCCCGGCCCGGTCGACCACCGCCACGGCACCCCGGATCACGACCGCTTCCTCCTCGAACCCCTGGACGAGGCCCGGCGGACGATCCGCGAACGCCTCGGCGGTCAGGGTTTGCGGCCCACGGCGCAGTAGAAGTCCATGGCCCGGTCGGCGTAGAGGGTGCCGGGGTCGGGACGCCACTGGGGCAGCGGCACCAGGCCCGGCTCCAGCAGCTCCATGTTCTCGAAGAAGCGCTTGAGACCCTCGGCGCTGCGCATGATGATCGGGGTGGCGCCGCTGTCGTTCCATTTCCGGGCGACCTCGTCCATCGCCTCGGTGTTGGCCTCGTTGCTGGGGCAGGCGATCGCCAGGTACGAGCCGGACGGGAACGGCTCCAGCACCCGGTTCACGATCGTGTACGCCTCGTCGGTGACGCTGAACTCCAGAATGCCGAGCAGCGTGACCAGCACCGGCTTGGTGAAGTCGAGCGTGCGGGCGGCCTCGTTCAGGATCGTCTCGGGGTCGTGGAGGTTCGCGTCGATGAAGTCGGTGGCGCCCTCGGGCGAGCTGGCGAGCAGCGCCCGCGCGTGCGCGAGCACGACGGGGTCGTTGTCGACGTACACGACCCGGCTCTCGGGGGCGAGGCGCTGCGCGACCTGGTGGGTGTTGTCCCTGGTCGGGATGCCGGTGCCGATGTCGAGGAACTGCCGCACGCCCTCGCCGATCACATGGCGGACGAGGCGGCCGAGGAACTCGCGATCGGCGCGCGCCCACAGGACGACCTCGGGGATCGTCTCCTCCAGCTGGTCGCCCACCTCGATGTCGGCGGGGTAGTGGTCCTTCCCGCCGAGCCAGTAGTCCCACACCCGTGCGGGGTGCGCGACGCTGGTGTCGATCTGGATCTCCGGCTCCTGGCCGGGCGCGTACGCATCACCGGTCACGACTTCGCCTCCCACAGGGTTTCGGCGCTTCGGGGTCCACGTTTCCATGGCATGTCGGTGCGGGCCCGTTCATTCTGGCCGTACGGTCGGAAATCTGCAATCAGATCGTCCGCCGCGAAAAATGGCGACTCCCACCGGGGGCCTGGCCGTTCAGGCGCCCGGCCGCTCACTGCATCCCGTCGAGGAGGGCCGTCAGCAGGTCGCCGGTGGCGGACGGCGGGGACGCGTTGACCGACAGCCGGTCCAGGTGCCGCTTGTAGACGGACAGGTCGGCGGCCTTGTCCAAATAGAGCGCGCTGGTGAGCTGCTCCATGTACACGACGTCCGGCAGGCTCGGCTCGGCGAACCGCAGCAGCGTGAACGGGCCCGACATCGCCGCCATCGCGCTGCGCGCCGGGGGCACGATCTGCAGGGTGACGTCCTGCGTGCGGACCGCGTCGAGCAGCGCGACGATCTGGGCGCGCATGACGTCGCGGTCGGCGATGGGGCGGCGCAGCGCGGCCTCGTCGACCAGCGCCCACAACAGCGGGGGCTCGGCGCGGCGGAGGATGCGCTGGCGCCGCATCAGCACGTTGACCCGGCGTTCGAGCTCGGTCGCGGACGCCATCGGGTGGCCGAGCCCGAGCGCGGCGCGGGCGTACTCCTCGGTCTGCAGCAGCTCCGGGACGAACCGCGTCTCGTGGACCCGCAGCGCGGACGCCGCCTCCTCCAGCCCGATGTAGACCTCGAACCAGGGCGGCAGGATGTCGCTGTAGCTCTGCCACCAGCCGGGCCGGTTGGCGCCCTCGGCGAGTTCGAGGAGGGGTTCGCGCTCCTCCTCCGCGATCACGCCGTACAGGGTGAGCAGGTCGGCGACGTCGCGCTTCTTGAACCCGACCCGCCCGAGCTCCAGCCGGCTGATCTTGGATGCGGACGCGCGGATGGCCTCCCCCGCGTCCTTGGGCGAGATGCCCCTGCTCTCGCGCAGCCGCCGGAGCTGCCCGCCGAGCAGCATGCGCAGCACCGTGGGCCCGCTCTGCCCGGGCACGCGGCGAATCGGCTCCGGGTCGCCGTCCGGTCGAAGTGCTTTCACTTCCGCTCCCGCGCGCCACACAACGGCACGTCTCGATTGCACACTGTGATGTCGACACTAGTACTCATGAGCCGTGAAATGAGCGTCTTCGCCTTCGGTGAATGCGCCGAAGCTCGGGGCGTCGCCGGGGAGTCCAGGGTCGGGCAAGGCGGGGTTCGGGGCAAGGAAGTGGCCGGGCCGCACGGGGGCCACGGCCCGGCCTGATGCTTCACATCATCCGCTTTTCCGCGCGTTCTGACCAGAT
The DNA here is from genome assembly GCF_004348535.1 of Actinomadura sp. KC216. Classification (GTDB taxonomy): domain Bacteria; phylum Actinomycetota; class Actinomycetes; order Streptosporangiales; family Streptosporangiaceae; genus Spirillospora. The sequence continues at coordinate 29,803 of NZ_SMJX01000012.1, read as the reverse complement.
GGCCAGGTCATTCTTCCTCCGACAAATTTCAAATGGTGAAGGTCGCGGGTCATCACTGTGAGCGTGCTCTCGTTCTTTGAACACGTTCAACATACTGGGTTAGGCTCGTCCCGAGACGCCGGTAGCCGATGCCGGGAGCGATGCCGGGGGAGCCGATGAAGATAGTGATTCCCGGAGGCACCGGCCAGGTGGGCACGATCCTCGACCGGGCCCTGACCGCCGCGAACCACGACGTCGTGATCCTGACCAGGACGCCCCGGCGCGACCGCGAGATCCGCTGGGACGGCGAGACCCTCGGCCCCTGGGCCGACGCGATCGACGGCAGCGACCTGGTGATCAACCTCGCCGGACGCAGCGTCAGCTGCCGCTACACCCCCGCGAACCTGCAAGCCATGATGGATTCGCGCGTGAATTCCGCCCGGGTCGTGGGCGAGGCGATCGCGTCCGCCGCGCGCCCGCCCCGGGTGTGGTTCCAGATGAGCACCGCCACCATCTACGCCCACCGTTTCGACGCCCCCAACGACGAGGCGACCGGCGTGATCGGCGGCGCCGAACCCGGCGTCCCGCGCTACTGGGCCTACAGCGTCGAGATCGCCAAGGCCTGGGAGCGGGCGCAGGAGCGGGCCGAGACGCCCGCCACGCGCAAGGTCGCCCTGCGCAGCGCCATGGTGATGAGCCCCGACCGCGGCGGCGTCTTCGACGTGCTGCTGTGGCTCGCGCGGCTCGGCCTCGGCGGCCCGGTCGCGGGCGGCGCGCAGTACGTGTCCTGGATCCACGACCGCGACTTCGTCCGCGCGATCGAGTTCCTGGCCGGGCGGGACGACATCACCGGGCCGGTGAACCTCGCCGCCCCGAACCCGCTGCCGCAGCGCGCGCTCATGCGCGCGCTGCGCGCCGCGTGGGGCGTCCCGGCGGGCCTGCCCGCGACGGCCTGGATGGCGGAGATCGGCGCGCTCGCCATCCGTTCCGACACCGAGCTCCTGCTGAAGAGCCGCCGGGTCGTGCCCGGCGGCCTGCTTGACGCCGGATTCGCCTTCGACCATCCGCGCTGGCCGGAGGCCGCCGCCGACCTGGCCCGCCGGGTACGCGCCCGCCGCGGCTCCCCCGTTCAGGGGGTCAGGGAGATGTTCCAGAAGTCGGCGTAACGGCCGCCGCGGCGGATCAGTTCGTCGTGGTCGCCCTTCTCGACGATTCGTCCGCCGTCCAGGACGGCGATGTGATCGGCGCGTTGGACGGTGCGCATCCGGTGGGCCACCATGACCACCGTCCGGCCCGCCATGAGGCGGTCGATGCCCTCGTGGACCGCCGCCTCGTTCACCGGGTCGAGGGCCGAGGTGACCTCGTCCAGCAGGACGATGGGCGCGTCCTTCAGAAGCGCCCGCGCGATCGAGACGCGCTGGCGCTCGCCGCCCGACAGCAGCGCGCCGCCCTCGCCGACGCTCGCCGCCCATCCACCGGGGAGCCGCTCGATGACCTCGTCCAGCCGCGCCGCGGTCGCCGCCGCCCGGACCTCGGCGTCGCTCGCGCCGGGACGGCCGAGCCGCACGTTCTCCTCGATGGTGCCGTCGAAGAGATAAACGTCCTGGAAGACGATGGATATGCGGCTCATAAGGGTCTCGGTGTCGATGGCGCGCACGTCCACCCCACCGATGCGCACCGCGCCCGCGTCGACGTCGTAGAAGCGGGCCAGCAATTGCAGCAAGGTGCTTTTCCCCGCGCCGGACGGCCCGACGACGGCAAGCCGCGAACCCTCCGGAATGGACAGCGACACATCGTCGATCACGGTGCGGTCGCCGTGGTGGAAGGTGACGGAGTCGAATTCCAGGTCGTGGCGTTCCGGGCGGACCGGTTCGCGGGGTTCGGGGAGCGGTTCCGTGCTCAGCACCGCGTCCAGCCTGGCCAGTTCGGAACGCGCGCCGCGGAGCTTGCCGCCGATGTCCGACAGCGACAGCAGCGGATCGGCGCAGCGGGCCGCCAGCACCAGGATCGTCAGGACCTCCGCCGCGCCGATGTCGCCGCCGAGCGCGAGGTAGGCGCCGAGGGCCAGCAGGACGGTGAACATCGCTTGCACCGTCAGCGTCAGGCCGACCACGCCTGGCAGCGCCGACAGAACGGTCCGGCGGGACGCGCGCTGCAGGTCGCGCAGCGAGTCGTCCAGCAGCCGGAAGCGTTCGGCGGTGCGGCCACCGGCGCGCAGCACCGGCTGCGCCTGGAGGAACTCGATGACCCGCCCGGTGGCCTCGTGGTCGCGTTCGGCGCGCTCGGCGTCGGCGGCCGCCATGGAGCGTCCCGTCCAGCGCTGGATCGCCGCGACGACCGGGACGGCGGCCAGCGCGGCCAGCCCCATCTGCCAGTTGAAGGCGAGCATCACGAGGACGATCGTCAGGGGCGTCACGCAGGCGGAGATGTACGGCGCGAGCAGGTGGGCGATCACGGCCATCGCGTCCAGCACACCCCGGCTGGCCAGCACGGACACCTGCCCGACCCGGCCCGCGCCGTACCAGCCGATCGGCAGCCGGGCCAGATGGTCGCCGAGCCGGTGGTACATGCCGCGGAGCAGCGTCGTCCCGACGCGGAACCCGGACAGGTCGCTGGCGTAGCGCAGCACCGCGTAGCCGGCGACCGCCGTCCCGAACGCGATCAGCCACGGCCAGGCGTCCTCGGGCCTGTCCCCGAACAGGGCCCGCAGGACCGGGACCAGCAGCGCGTACGACAACCCCTCGACCACGGCGGTCGCCGTCATCAGCGCCACGGTGCGGCGCACCGGCCGCGCGTACTCGGGGCCCAGCACGCGTAGCAGCATCGGAATCATCGGGACACGTCTCCTTGCAGAACCTTGGACTCGTCGTCGGAGCGGCGCCAGAACGCGGCGAACTCGCCGTCCCGTGCCAGGAGTTCGGACGGCGCGCCGCGCTCGACGATCGAGCCGTCCCGCAGCATCACGACGGTGTCGGCGCCGGCGATCGTCTCCAGCCGATGGGCGATGACCAGGACCGTCCGGTCGCCGTCCAGCGTCGCCAGCGCGTGCCGCACCGCCTGCTCGGTCTGCGGGTCGGCGAACGCGGTCGCCTCGTCCAGGACCAGGACGGGCGCGTCCGCGAGCAGCGCGCGGCCGATCGAGATCCGCTGCGCCTCGCCGCCCGACAGCCCGGCCTCGTCGCCGATCACCGTGTCGTAGCCGCGCGGCAGCTCCAGGATCCGGTCATGGACGTTCGCCAGCCGCGCGGCGCGGACCACGTCGTCGCGACCGGCGTGCGGCACGGCCAGCGCGATGTTGTCCGCGACCGACGCGCGCAGGAGACGGACGTCCTGGAAGACGAACGAGACCGTCCGGTAGAGGTCCCGGGCGGCGATGTCGCGCAGGTCGGCGCCGCCCAGCACGACCGAGCCGTGGGCCGGGTCGAAGAACCGCGGCAGGAGCTGGACCAGCGTCGACTTCCCGCTCCCCGACGGCCCGACGATCGCGGTCGTCGTCCCCGGTTCGAGGACGAGATCGATCCCGCGCAGCACCTCCTGGCCGTCGTCGTAGCCGAACCGGACGCCGCGCAGTTCCACCCGGTGGCCTTGGGGCTTGGCCGGATTCGCGGGCTCCGGCAGGGGCTCCACCGCGAGGACGTCCCGGATCCGGCCCACGGCGCGGCGCGCGGCCTGCATCTCGTCGAACCCGTGGCCGAGGGCCGCCACCGGAGCGGTCAGGCCGAGCCCCAGCAGGAGGAACGGCAGCAGGTCGGCCGGGGCCAGGCCGCCGCCCGTGATCAGCGCCGCGCCGCCGACCAGCACGACCAGCAGCACGAACGGCGGCGACAGCGCCAGTTGCATCCCCGCGGCGATCGGCGAGATCCCGCGCACCCACCGGTAGAAGGTCGCGACGAAATCGTCCACGGCCGTACGGAAGCGGCGGTGCGCGCGGCCGGAGCCGCCGAACGCCTTGACCACCGCGATGCCCTGGACGAACTCGACGGCCGAGCTGGAGATCCGCCCCATGGCATCGTCGAACTCCTTCTGCTCGCGCGTCCGGGCCGGGGTCATCATCAGCGGGACGAGCGCCACCGCCAGCACCACCGGTCCCAGCGTGATCAGCGTGAGCCGCCAGTCGACGGTGAACAGGTAGACGAGCGACACCAGCGGCACGACGAACGCGGCGACCAGCTCGCCCGGGGTGTGGGCGATGAACGGGTGGACGGCGGCCACGTCCTCCCCGACGACCTTCGCCAGCTCGCCCGTCCGGCGCCGGGAGAACCAGCCGATCGGGACGCGCCCGAGGCTCATCGCAAGCAGGCGCCGGAGGGTGAGCTGCACCCGGCCGTCCAGCACATGCCCGATGCCGGACGACGCCCCCGTGAACAGCAGCCGGACGAGGAGCCCGGCGGCGCCCGCGACCACGACCGTCCAGACGTGGCCCTCGTCGATCGGGCCGGGGTCCAGCAGCGTGCGCCCGAGCTCGACGACCGCCAGCAGCGGCGCCAGCCCGGCGACGGCCCCGATCACCTGAAGGACCACGACGGCCGCGAAGCTCCATGCGTAGGGGCGCAGCGCCCCCGCCATGCTCGACTTTCGGAACATGTTCCTAAAGTACAACACGAAGCGCGGACGTCGAAGCCCCGATGTCACCGAGGGGTCCCGGCGGGCAGCATGATGGGACGGTGCCAGCACAAGAAGGACCACCCACGAGACCGCGCGCCGCGGCGTCGTCGGGCCGGGGGGCGTCGTCGGGCCGCACCGGGAGGCCGCCGGCGACCTCCCGCGCGGAGATCCTGGCGGCCGCCCGCCGGCTCATCGACCGCGACGGCTGGGAGGCCCTGACCATCCGCCGGCTGGCCGCCGAGACCGGCGTCGGGGCGACCACCCTGTACCACCACGTGCGGGACAAGGACGACCTGATCGTCCAGCTCGTCAACGAGCACGTCGACCAGGTCGCGCGCCCCGACCTGCCCGCCGAACCGCGGGACCGGATCATCGTCGCGTGGACCGCGATCCACGACGCCCTCGCCAGCTGGCCCTGGGGCGCGGAGGTCCTCACGGCCGACGGTTTCCTCGCGCGCCTGGGCGATTCGGCCCTGTGGTTCGTCGAGACCATCGTCGGCGGCGCGGTCGACCACGGATGCACTCATCTGCAAGCCGTCGACCTTTTCCGCAGCATCTGGTATTACACGGTCGGCGAGATCCTGGTCCGCGCGCACACCGTCCAGCGGCGGGACGGCATCGGCGACGCCGACAGCGAATTCAGCCTCCGCACTCTGGACCCGTCCCGATACCCGAATCTGGCCGCCATAGGCGACGAATGGCCGTCCCGCGCTTCCCTGGACCTTTACCCTCGGGTCCTCCAAATCATGGTCGACGGCCTGCTAAACGAAGCCAGAGCAAGCCGGCATTAATTCATCAGGCAGGCTCCCACCACCTCAGATTGGCGGCCGCCCGAGCCACCGGTTCGATGACCTCCCACGCCTCGGCGATCAGCCCGCCGTCGAACCGCCAGGTATCGACGACCACGACCTCCGGCCCTCCATTGGGAAGCCGGCGCCGCGAATACATCACCACGTGATCGCCGTCCGCCACCATCTGCAGGACCTCGACCTGCATGTCGGCGATGTTCTTCCACGCCGCGCGCACCCTGGCAAGCCATTCCGCCTTGCTGGCCGTCGCGTCCGGCCGGTGATGGACGAATTCGTCGCTCAGGACCGTCCCGAGCGCCTCGACGTCGCCCGTCCGGAGCAAGCCCGCCATCGCCTTTTGCACGATGCTCTTGTTCTCTTCGCTCATGGACGCAGTGTTTCCGCCGACCGCGTCGCTTGTCGATGAACTCCCACTTCATGGCGTCCGGCACCATGATGAGTAACCTGGTCGCTCATGCACACAGTCGGGGAGTTGCTGCGGCAATGGCGCCACCATCGGCGCCTCAGCCAGCTCGATCTGGCGATCGCCGCCGACGTCTCGGCGCGCCATGTCAGCCTGGTCGAGACCGGCAAGTCCAACCCGAGCGCCGACATGGTCCTCCGCCTCGCAGACCAGCTCGACGTCCCGTTGCGTGACCGCAACCGGCTCCTGCTCGCCGCCGGTTTCGCCCCCCGCTACACCGAACGTCCGCTGGAAGACAGCGCGCTCTCGGCCGCCAGGGACGCGATCGCACGGGTGCTCAGCGCGCACGAGCCCTACCCGGCGCTGGTCTTCGACCGCCACTGGAACATCGTGATGACCAACCGCGCACTGGACCCGTTCCTCGCGGGCGTCGCCCCCGACCTCCTGCGACCACCCGTCAACCTCATCCGCCTCGGCCTGGACCCGCGCGGGCTCGCTCCCCTGGTCGTCAACCTGGCCGACGTCCGCGCGGTGTTCCGCTCCCGGGTCAGCCGCCAGCTGGCCACCACCCCAGACCCCGAGCTCACCGCCCTCTACGAGGAACTGCTGGGCCCCGCCCCCGAGGAGGCACCGGCCCGATCCGCCGAGTCCGACGTCCTGATCCCAATGATCATCCGCTTCCAGGGGCGGGAGCTGCGGCTCTTCTCGACCATCACCACGTTCGGCACCCCGATGGACATCACCCTGGACGAGGTGGCGATCGAGTCCTACTACCCGGCCGACACCGAAACCGCCGCCTACTTCACGCGAATCCACGACCCTGCCTGACGCCTGGGGACGCGTCAGGAGTCGCGGCCGAACGCGGCGGCGACCCGTTCGGCGATCGGCAGACCCGTCCCACACTGCGAACAGGTCGCCGTACCGAACAAATACGTCAGCCGGCGGGCGACGGCATGGCACCCGTCCCGGACTGCCGTCCGATGGAGCAGGCCCGGCGCTCCACTCAGCTCACCGGGATCGGCCGACCGCAAAGGCGTGCTGATCACGTCGTCCTTGAGGGCGTAGTCCTGATGAGTGGCAAAGCAATCGGGATCGCCCAGCACGATGAACAGATCAACGTCACACGAAGGGCAGCTGATCTCGTACTCCTCGGTGACCAGGTTCTCCAGGTGCGAATCCCACACATCGACGCCTTCAAAGGCCATCAACGCCTGAAGCAGGTAGACATAGTTGGCGGAGTCCTTTGAGGCCGCATGCGTGCGAAGCGTGTCGTCGGTCAGCTCCCGCAGGACCGATATCTGCGCCGAATACCGGTCCCGGACGTCGAATACCTGGTGGTACTGCTCATCGGACCCCAAGATCGCGCCCGCCAGCAGCAACGGCTCGACCCTTTCCTCGGGCGCCCAGCGGGCCGCGAGATCACTCAGATACGGCAGAGCCGCCAGGCTGGCCGGAAAGACGGCACCCTGCGGGCACAACCGCGCCCACAGCCGCTCCCACAGATCCGAAGAGTTCGGAGTGAGCCGATCGAGGAGATCAGGGATGGAATCCGCCGACCCTTCCGCATCCTGCAAACCGCCCCAGTCCGTCATACGCAGATCAAACCACCGATACTTCTGCGCCGTCGATCGGTTCAGCCGGTCCGCTGAGGCCGTGGCGAAGGATGGCGAGAAAGCGCCGCACCCGGTCAACATCAGACTCCGCGACGGCAACGGCACTCGCCAGTTCCAGCACCTCACCAACAGCAAGGTCCGCGCGGAAGGCACCGGCCCGCTGAGCCTTGGAAAGCAACGTCTCCGCACTAGCGGTCAACGCCGCATGCCAGCGCTCGAACAACGCGGTGCGCCGTTCACCACCACTACCGGCGAAGGCCAGCGTCCGCCTCGTCGCCACATGGACGGCGAACGCTTCCAGCCAGGTGAAGAACGCTTCGCCGGGGTCCGGTTCACGCAACAGTGCGGCACCACGCTCGCAGAGCGCGGCGATCTCGTCGGCGTAGACCGCCGTGAGCAGATCACCGCGGGTCGGATAGTGCCGGTAGAGGGTCGCGTTGCCGACGCCCGCCCGCCGGGCCACCTCGTCAAGGGCGACGTCCGGTCCGCGCTCGTCGAAGAGCGCCCTGGCCGCCGCTTTCAGCAGCAGGGCATTCCGTTCGGCGTCCGCCCGGCGTGCCCGTCCGGAAGGTGGCGCCATCCCGACCTCCCCGCGTTGCTAAACAGGGACTTCCCCGTTTAGCGTAGCAGTAACCGGGGAGCTCCCCACTTGTCTAGGACCGGACGGGAGAAGCGATGACGACGTTCACCGCCGACGACCGCACCGCGATCACCGAGCTGATCTCCATGCACGGCCACCTGTGCGACAGCGGGGAACTGGACCGGCTGGACGAACTGTTCACCCCCGACGTCGTCTACGACGTCTCCGATTTCGGGCAGGCACCCCTGCGAGGAGTCGCGGCCTGCGCCGCCGCAGGACGGGCCTTGGGCGAACTGAACCCGGTCGGCCATCACGTCACGAACATCGTCCTCACCGAGATCGCCGACGACCGGGTGCAGGTGCGATCCAAGGGGATCGGCGTCAACGCCGACGGGACGGCCGGGAGCGTGACGTACGAGGACACCGTCCTGCGCACCCCGCAAGGCTGGCGAATCAGCCACCGAAAGGTCCGCGCCCACCGCACACCACTAGGCGGCCGCCTCTGATCTCCGCAGGGCCGAATCGTTAGGCAATGACCGCGTAATGGCCACGCTGAGCATGCAAGCGATGAGCGCCCCCGGGACGGCCTGCCCGTGCGACCATTCCCAGGTGATCAGAGTGACGTTAGATGTGGACGCCGATCCAGTGCCATTGCTGATGCTGCAGGCCGAAACCTGGGAAGTGCATATATGGGCAGCGCTAGCGGACTTGTCCCGGCTGAGCGGAATCCGTGAAGCCATCTGGGAAGAGCGACGGTCCCTGCAAGTAGGCATCTGCGCAGGCTCCCCGGTCTTCTGGTCGGTCGCCGGAGACGAGCAAGCAACGATGCTGATCGGCCAAGACGACGAGACATGGGATGCAGCACTGATGATCCCGCTCACAACGGTAGAGGAGATCGTCGCCCTGACCAACTGAGGGAGTTCCGCCGGACTTGGGAGATGGTGTCGGCATGAGCGAAGGGGAAATCAGTCCGTACACACCTGCCGCACGTCACGTCGTGGAGTCGATGCCGCGGACACGGGGCATCTGCTGTTCGGCTTGGTCGCTGGCAAGGCGAGGGGCATGGCCGGGGTGGTCCTGCGCGAACTGCTCATCCAGCCCGTGGTGATTCAGCGTGCGCTCGAGCAGCGACTGGGACGCGGCCACCAACTGGCCGGAAGGGAGGTGCCGCTGTCTAAGGCTGTGCGCATTGCACTGACCCTTGCCCCGCAGGAGAACCCCACTGCGGGGCCCGGCAGGATCGGGAATCGCACTCGGTCGGCATCACACCCTGCTGCATGAGCTCGGCCCCAATGACGACGAGCTCTATGTAATCACGCGACGACGAATTCCCCGACGACGTTCTCTACGAACACCGATACATCAGTCGCCGTCCGCGCACTAGAGAGGCCCTGGATCCCCTCCTCCGACTAGTGGCCGACGATGTGATGGCAGTCAACTGAACTGGTGGTAGCCGGGCATGGACACTCCCAAGCTCACCTCTGAGGAGGTCGACTTCCTGCTCCGTGACCTGTGCGTTCGTCTCGGATTTTGCCTAGACCCGTCGGACCAGGCAGCCCTTCGCGCTTCACCACCACCGAACGTGGACTCGTTCGCAGAGGCGGTCTTCCGGGCCGAGGGTTGGACCCATCGAACCATCGCGACCTGTGGCGTCAGGTTCGGGAGATGGTGGTGCGGGCTTTCAAGAAGAGCAGCGCCCGGCGTTCGCAGCCCTGATCAGGGACCTGACGTGACCAGGGACGTCGCTCGACCGACGTTGTCCTCCGGAACGGGGTCAACGGCCGAGAAGAGTACGCGGGCTTCCATCTCGACCTGACCGGAGGCGGCGGAATCCACGGTCCCTGCGAAGCTGACGGTCCTGGTGCCACCGGGCGCTATCGGTCCGCCAGCCACACCGCAAATGACCTCTGGTTTGCCCAGCGTCCAACCGCAAAAGCCCGAAACTCCTGTCAGCCCAGACGAGGGAAGACGGAAGTTGCGAGTCCAGACAGCGCTCATCGCGGCGCTCTGGACGGTGTCAGGGCCCTCATTCCGGATTGTCATCCGATAGGTGGCGTTCCCACCTGGAATAACGTACTCGGGGCCGGTGACACTTACCTTGAGGTCGGCCGTCGTCTCGACTTCGGCCTGTGCGTGTGCGGCGGGAAGAAGCGTCGGTATTGCTATCAAGCCGGCTAGAAGAGCAGCGGTTCGCTTCACCAGGGAGTCCTCGCAGTAGCCCGATTGCGATCTTGATAGGAAGATCATCAGTAAGGTAGGGCGCTGTCAACCACGCTGTTGACCGGACGAGGCTCATGGCCGGTACCGGCCGACATGAGACCAGAAGGCCAACCCTGTACGGGCCGCACAGGCCAGCGACGCATCGTGAGTGGCGCCACGAGCAACGTCTTCATTGTTCAGCACCTCCCGGTTGACGGTGGTGGACTGAGAGCTGAATATGAACCACCATGGATCCGACCTCTCCCGAGCGCGACGTTGAAGTGCCAATCAGCTTGCCCATGTCGCAATGGCACACAATCGACGGCACCGTTGACAACGAGGTGAGTACGGCGGCAGTTGAGCCGGACTTTGAGGTTGTCAGTGCTATGGGTATGAGCGTCCGTGAGGCCGGGTGGGTTCAGATCGCAAACTGGACTCCCGGCGTCCCTGGATCTGGCTCCTGGCCGCCAGCCGACGAAATCGTCACAGTCAGACTGACACTAGCTCAATGGAACTGGGTGGCCTCGGCACTAGAGGACTGGGCCCAAGTAGCGGACGGCATGCAAGACGGCGAAGACGGAGCCCAAGATCGCCGCGCGGTCCGCGAGCTGCTGCTGTCTCACCTACCGCGCTGACAAGCCCCACTCGGCTGCGAGAGTGACCAAGAAGTCGACCAGCCTCCCCTGACCACCACACGGGCGGCCCCGGTTGTGCCGGGTGGGCCGCCCGCTCCGCAATGGTTCCGCGCACGGTGGTACGAACATGGCACCAAACAGAGACATACCGCGTCTCACTCGTACGGCTAGCGTCTCGAACGGAGACGGAGGTCAAGGTGGGGCAGAAACCGCGTTGGCGCCTAGGCAATCGCTGGGTTCTCCCTGGCATGGTCCTGATGACCTCGTTGAGTACTTTCTTCGCGGGGATCGCGGGGTACTCGGAAGCACCAACTGAGGGCCAGTTGCTCGCCCTGGTTGGCGCGAGCGGCCTGGCTGGAATAGGCGTTGCTGCTGGTGCAGCCTCCGGAAGCTTCAAAAAAAAGACAGCCGCGATGCAATTTTCATCGGCGGATAGCCCCTCCTGCGGTGTGGCCGCTGTTCTTCCCCCGCCTTCCTCTCCCGGTTCCCAACGAGACCTGCACTGAGCGGCGGACGGGTTCCGTCAAGGGTGGCGTAGCCACCACGTGGTGACGCCCGTGGGGTGCCCTAAAAGGGGGCGAACGGCTGGCGGTTGAGACGCCTGGAAAGCCACGGGGTGTTGCACGCCTGGTTCTAGATCGGCGCCATGGCTGCGAGGCCGTTCAATGCGTCGACGCCTGGAGAGGCGTTTGGCCTGTTGAAGGCCCCTGTCAAGGCTGGCGTGGCGCGGTCGTCGCGGCGGTGGCTCGGCGCGGCCGGGCGCGGCCGTCCGGTGACCGGCGCCCACGCCGCACGCTCCGGGCGGCCAGGCGCGGGGCCGCGCCAGCGGCCTGAGCGCGCCGCCCCTTGACTGGCCGAACGGGTCGGCGTGCGGCCGGTCGGCAATTTCCGCAAGCTCGACAATGGCGAGTATCGGCTCCGCTACCGGGTCAAGGGCGGAACCATGCGGCGATTCCCTCAGACCTTCGCCACCCGCGCGGAGGCTGAGCGGGTGCTGTGGAAGATGGCGGAGGACGGTCGCGCGGACGTGACCCGAGATGATCGGCTGCGCGCGCTCATCCTGCTGGCTACGTTCGCAAGCCTGCGGTGGGGTGAGATCACGGCGCTTCGCCGCTGCGATATCGACCTGACCAACCGGACCGTGAGCGTCCGCGGCGCGTTCGTTGAGCGGGCCAACGGGGAGATGATCCTCGGTCCGACCAAGTCCCGGGCCGGTATCCGGACGGTCACGATCCCGGCCGCGATCGTCCCGGCCCTGGTCGCGCACCTGGGCAAGTACACCAAGAGGGAGCCGCGCGCCCTGGTTTTCACGGGGATCAAGGGCGGGCCGTTGCGCCGTAGCGGGTTCAACAAGGTCACGCACTGGAAGTACGTGGTGGAGGCGCTCGGCGTGCCGAACCTGCACTTCCACGATCTTCGGCACACGGGCAACCAGCTCGCCGCGGACATGGGCGTCTCGACCAAGAACCTGATGGCGCGCATGGGGCACGACAACGAGCGGGCCGCGCTGCGGTATCAGCGCAAGTCGGCCAAGGGTGACCGTGCGATCGCTGATGGCCTGGATGCTCTCGTCCAGGCGGAGCGGGGCGAGGATAACGGCGGTGCGGCGGGGGCGCGGGTGCCCGTGGCCTAATGGCACGTTAATGGCACGGTGGCCTGTGAGAGCCGGTGACAAGATCAAGGCCCGGGTCGGGATCAACATCCCTGACCTGGGCCTTTGGTGGTGGAGCGGGTGACGGGAATCGAACCCGCGCTGTCAGCTTGGGAAGCTGAAGTTCTACCATTGAACTACACCCGCGTGCGGCGCTCGTGGGCGCCATGCTGTGGATACTGTACCGGAAGTCGGGTGGGGCGTGGTCGTGGGATAGCGTTTCGGGGTGCTGCTCAGCGATCGTGACATCAGGGCCGAGCTCGAGTCCGGGCGGGTCAAGATCGACCCGTACGAGCCGGGGATGGTCCAGCCGTCCAGTGTGGATGTGAGGCTGGACCGGTACTTCCGGGTGTTCGAGAACCACAAGTATCCGCACATCGATCCGGCGATCGAGCAGCCGGATCTGACGCGGATGGTGGTGGTGGACGCCGAGGAGGCGTTCGTGCTGCATCCCGGGGAGTTCGTGCTGGCCTCGACGTATGAGGTGTTCGGGCTGCCGGACGATCTCGCCGCGAGGCTGGAGGGCAAGTCGAGTCTGGGGCGGCTGGGGCTGCTGACGCACTCGACGGCGGGGTGGATCGATCCCGGGTTCGCCGGGCACGTGACGCTGGAGCTGTCGAACGTGGCGACGCTGCCGATCAAGCTGTGGCCGGGGATGAAGATCGGGCAGATGTGCCTGTTCAGGACGAGTTCTCCGGCGGAGTACCCGTACGGGTCGGCGCGGTACGGGTCGCGGTATCAGGATCAGCGGGGGCCGACGCCGTCGCGGTCGTACCTGAACTTCCACCGGACGAAGGTGTAGTTCGATCGTGACCTGAACGTGATGCAAAGCACCGAAAGATGAAACATGTTCTTCAAACGGGTAGTTTCGGGCGACGCATGGGATGAACGTCCGGTTGACAGCCGCTTTGGCTGAGATCGGACGCCAGGACGACCCGTTTCCGCGCGGCGACGCGGGGACCCGAAAGGAGATCGTGTCAGTACTCCGCGCGGAAAGCGTCACCAAGCTCTTCGGCCGTAAGGCGGCCGAGGCACAGCGGAAACTCAAGGCGGGCGCCGGGCCGGCGGCGATCCGGGAGCTCGGGGTCACACCGGCGGTGGTGGACGCCACGTTCGAGGTCCGGCAGGGCGAGATATTCGTGGTCATGGGCCTGTCGGGGTCGGGGAAGTCGACCCTGATCCGGATGCTGAACGGGCTGCTGGGAGTCACGTCCGGGCGGGTCGAGATCGACGGCCAGGACATCGCGAAGCTGTCGCCGAAGGCGCTGCGGGCGCTTCGGCAGAACAAGGTCAGCATGGTCTTCCAGCACTTCGCGCTGTTCCCGCATCGGACGGTTCTCGCGAACGCGGCGTACGGGCTTGAGGTGCGCGGCGTGCCGAAGGAAATGCGCGAGAAGACGGCGCGCGAGTTCCTCGGACTGGTGGGTTTGGAAGGCTGGGAGAACATGCTTCCCGGCGAGTTGTCGGGCGGTATGAAGCAGCGGGTCGGGCTCGCGCGGGCACTCGCGGCGGGTACCGACATCATTTTGATGGACGAGGCGTTCAGCGCCCTGGACCCGCTGATCCGGAGGGAAGTCCAGGATCTGCTGCTGGATCTGCAGGGCCGCTTCGGCAAGACGATCGTCTTCATCACGCACGACCTGAACGAGGCCATGCGCATCGGCGACCGCATCGCGGTGATGCGGGAGGGCCGGATCGTCCAGATCGGCACGGCTGAGGAGATCCTGACCGATCCGGCCAATGACTATGTCGCGCAGTTCGTCGCGGATGTGGACCGTACCAAAGTGTTGACGGCGGCCTCGGTGATGGAGAAGCCGCTGGTCACCGTGCTGGCGACGACGGGGCCGCGGACGGCGCTGCGGACGATGCGCGAGCATCAGACCTCGGCGGCGTTCGTGATCGGGCGCGATCGGAGGCTGGTGGGGCGGGTGCGCGCCACGGTGATCGCGGACGCCGTCCAGGAGAACGTGCAGAGCCTCGACGGGCTGATCGACCCGGAGGACCCGGAGCCCGTCGCGCCGGACACTCCGGTCGCGGAGCTGTTCGTCCGGTGCGCGGAGAGCGATCTGCCGGTGCCCGTCGCGGACGAGGACGGGACGCTCGTCGGTGTGATCCCGCGGGTGACGTTGCTGGCGGCGCTCGGCGCGATCAGCTCGACAGTGGACGAGGAGCCGGTGTTGGCGAAGGAGGGCAGTGGCGTTGACGAGTAACGCGGTGAAGCTGCCCCGGGTGCCGGTCGGCGAGTGGTTCGACAGCCTGGTGACCTGGTGCACCGACAACCTCTCGTGGCTGTTCGATGGGATCGGCTCGGCGATCGAGTCGTCCGTCGACGGGCTGACGGACGCGCTGAACGTGCTGCCGCCGCTGGGGCTGACGCTGGTCCTGGCCGTGCTGGCGCTGGCGATCAGCGGCTGGAAGCTCGGCCTGTTCGCCGTCTTGGGCTTCCTGCTGATCGACAGCATGGAGCTGTGGGACCCGGCGATGGACTCGCTGGCCCTGGTGATCGTGTCGGCGGTGGTGTCGACCGTGCTGTCGGTCCCGATCGGGATCGCGGCGGCGCGCAGCGACATGGTGAGCCGGATCGTCCGGCCGGTCCTCGACTTCATGCAGACGATGCCGGCATTCGTCTACCTGATCCCGGCGATCTTCTTCTTCAGCATCGGCGCCGTGCCCGGCGTGGTCGCGACGGTGATCTTCGCGATGCCGCCGGGGGTGCGGCTGACCGAGCTCGGCATCCGCGGCGTCGACCCCGAGATGGTCGAGGCGGGCGAGGCGTTCGGCACGCCGCCGAACCGGATCCTGACCCGGATCCAGATCCCGCTCGCGATGCCGTCCATCATGGCCGGGATCAACCAGCTGATCATGCTGTCGCTGTCGATGGTCGTCATCGCGGGCATGGTCGGCGCGGGCGGGCTCGGCGGCGTGGTGCTGGAGGGCATCAACCGGGTGGACGTCGCGAAGGGCTTCGAGGGCGGTATCGCGGTGGTCGTGCTGGCCATCTACCTGGACCGTCTCACCGGTGCCCTGGGCGGCGGCCCGAGCGTGCTCCGCGCGCTGTTCGCGCGCGGCAGGTCCGGCGCGCGTCGCGGTACGGCCCACCGCGGCGCGCCGGCGATGGCGGGAGCCGCGGGTCGGGTCGACTCCGCGGCCGATTCGTCCGCCGGTTCTTAGCCGAGCTCATCGGCTGAGCCGACTTTTTCAAGCTCTCGGCTGGCCCGCGCCCTGCGACGTGCTCTGCGCCCGCCCGGACGGGCGCGGCACGCCGGCCGAGGAGCCCGCTCCCCCACCCCCCAATCGGTAGCAACGAAAGGACGGGAATGCGCTTCAAACTCAAGGGCCTGACGGTCGCCGCGATGACGCTGACGCTGGGATTGAGCGCCGCCGCGTGCGGCGACGACTCCGGCTCCGGCGGAGAGAACGACAAGAGCATCACCATCGGCATGGTGTCCGGCTGGGCCGAAGGCGAGGCGGCCACCGCGCTCTGGAAGAGGCTCCTGACCGACAAGGGCTACAGCGTCGAGGTCAAGACCCTCGACACCGGGCCGCTCTACGCGGGCATGTCGAAGGGGGACGTCGACCTGTTCGTCGACAGCTGGCTCCCCGGCACCCACGAGGACTACTGGAAGCAGTACGGCGACAAGCTCGAGAAGATCAGCGCCTGGTACGACTCGGCGCCGCTGACGATCGCCGTGCCGAACTACTCCCCGCTGCAGTCGCTGGACGACCTCAAGGGCAAGGGCGGCCAGTACGGCGGCAAGATCGTCGGCATCGAGAAGAGCTCCGGCCTGTACCGGGTGTCGCAGGAGGAGATGCTCCCCGCGTACGGGCTGAAGGACGAGTACCAGGTCACGACGTCCTCGACCGCGGCCATGCTCACCGAGCTGAAGAAGGCCATCGACGGGAAGAAGGACATCGTCGTCACGCTGTGGCGGCCCCACTGGGCGTACACGAAGTTCCCCATCCGCGACCTGAAGGACCCGAAGGGCGCCATGGGCAAGCCGGACGGGATCTACACGGTCGCCCGCAAGGACTTCAGCAAGGACCAGCCCGACGTCACCTCCTGGCTGAAGAAGTTCCGGATGGACGACAAGCAACTCGGCTCCCTCGAGGACCTGATGGAGAACAAGTACAAGGGCAAGCCCGACCAGGCCGTGAACGAGTGGCTGCAGAACAATCCCGCGTTCGCGAAGTCGATGACCGGCTGACGGATGCGAGTGCGGCAGAGGGCCGTCCGGGATACCGGACGGCCCTCTGCCTGTGTCAGTGCGCGAGGCCGACGGTGAAGAGGACCGCCGCCAGGCCGAGGCCGGTGGCGCACAGCGTCAGCACGCGCGGGTGGACGCTGTGCGCCTCCGGCAGGATCTCGGCGGCGGACAGGTAGAGCAGGACGCCGGCGAAGAACCCCAGGTAGGGAGTCAGGACGGCGTCCGGCAGGGACACGAGCGTCCCGACGGCCGCGCCCACGATCGGCGCGATCGCGTCGGCGAGCAACAGCGCCAGGGCCGGACGGCGGTCGGCGCGAGTCGCTTGTGAAGGGGCGGTTCCCTGCGGCCCCAGGGAACCGCCCCGGTACAGGGACGCGGCGGTGAAGGTGTTGAAACCGTCCGCGAAGTCGTGGGTGATGACGGCCAGCGCGACGAAGATCCCGACCTCGGTCCCGGACTGGAAGCCGAGGCCGATGCTGAGGCCGTCCACCAGGCTGTGCGCGACGAGCGCGGACGCGGCGAGCAGCCCCGCCGAACCCGACCCGCCCTTGCCGCCATGTGCGTGCGCGTGGGCGTGGACGTGCGGCGCGTACTCGTCCTCATGCGCCCGGTGGATCGCCACCGCCTGCTCCACGACGTGCAGCAGCAGGAACCCGGCCGCGAACCCGATCATGGGCGTGGGGACGCCGAGCAGGCTGTGCCGCGCCATCTCCAGCGACTCCGGGACGAGATCGAACGCGACGACGCCGAGCATCAGCCCGCCCGCGAGCCCGAGGACGAGATGCCGATGGTCGCGCACCCGCATCGCCGCGAGGCCCCCGGCGAGCGTCATCACGAACGCGAGGAGGGACACGAGCACGGCCATTCCTGGGTCTTACCAGGCAGGACCGCGCCGCAACCCCCGCCCCGCCACCGGGAACGGGAGCCGAGGACGGGACGGGGATGCGGATCAGTTCAGCGGATCGGGGGCGATCACGCTTCCGGCGGGCGGCGCCTTGACGGTCACCGGCTCCTCGTAGGAGAGGTATTCGATGCTGTTTCCCGGCCCGCCGTCCACGAGCAGCACGTAGGGCCGGCCCTGGGTCGCGACGTGGATCTTGTCGCCGCTCGCGGCGGTGAGCACCGTGGTCGGGATGGTGCCGGCTTTGCCCGTCTCGCCCTTCTCCCATCCGCCGACGGCCTTCACCGCCTCGGTGAGCAGGGCCGACCTGTCGGTGAAGGCCGCGATTTCCTTGAAATCGGGGTTCTTGAGGGTTGATTTGACGTGCTTTCCGGCGAACGTCCGCGCCGCGAACTTCCCGCCGATCGACGTCCAGAACGCCTTGTTCCCGGACAGGTAGATGGTCTTCCCGATTCTCGTTATCTCGACCCGCTGGTCGTCCTGGGAGAACCATCCGGTCGCCTTCGTCTTCCCCGCGTAGCGGAAGTCGATCTTGAACTTCTCGCCGCCGTCCTCGAACTGCGCGCGCATCCGCAGGAACCGCGCCGACGCCGTCGCCTTGCGGGCGCGGGTCAGGATCTCCGCGGCCGTCAGCTTCTCGACCCCGTTCGGCACGGCGGCCCCGGCGGCCCCGCCGGTCCCGGCGCTCGCGGCGGGCTTCGCGGCCGTGGAGGACGACGTCTTCGACCGCGCTGCGCCGGTCTCGTCCCCGGCGAGCGGTCCACACGCCGTGGTGACCACGAGCACGAGTGCGAGGCCGGCCCCCGTTGACAGCGCGGGCCCGCCGAGCCGGCCGCCGCCGCCCGGTCCGCCCGGTCGACCGCCGATTCCGCCGTCCGGCCCGCCCGGACGCCGTCGGTAATGAAGCACTCAGGTCCCCTTTCACATCTTTATCGGTGGCATCACCCGATGTCCGGAAAAAGGCTGCCGGATGCCGATGCGGAATCACTGTCGCTATGCTGCGGTCACTGCGCCACGGCTGCGGAATGACGGCGGAGGCGCTGGACGGGGTGCGTTGGGGGTGATCACGCTGCCGAGCAAGGAGGCGTCTCCGCGCTTCGAGATCCTGGGCCGGCCGGCCGCGTGGCGGGACGGACAGCCGCTCGACCTGGGCCCCGGCAAGCAGCAGGCCGTGCTCGCCGTGCTGCTGCTGACACCGAACCGGCCGGTGCCGACGACCGCGATCGTGGACGCGGTGTGGGGCGACGAGCCTCCCGACAATGGCGCGAACGTCGTCCAGAAATATGTGGCCGGATTGCGCCGCGTGCTGGAGCCCGACCGCTCGCCGCGCTCCCCGGGACGGCTGCTGACGCTGTCCGGTGCGGGATACGCCTTGCACGTCCCGCGCGGAGGGCTCGACGCCGACGTCTTCCGGGACCGCGTGAAAGAGGCCCTCGCCGAGCGGGCCGCGGGCGACGTCGCGCGGGCCGGGACCCTGCTGCGGGACGCGCTGGACATGTGGCGCGGCCCGGCGCTCGCCGGTCTGAACGGCGGCTTCTTCACCGCCGCCCGCGACCGTCTGGAGGAGGAGCGGGCCGCCGCGCTGGAGGCGTCCGCCGAGATCGGGCTGGACCTGCGGGAGCACGCGCGGCTGGTGCCCGAGCTGATCCGGCTGGTGGCCGAGTTCCCGCTCCGGGAGGGCTTCCGGTACCTGCTGATGCTCGCCCTCTACCGGAGCGGCAGGCAGGCGGAGGCCCTGGCCGCCTACCGGGACGCGCGCGCCTTCTTCGCGGAGGAGTTCGGCTCCGAGCCGGGCGAACGGCTCCAGAGCCTGCACGTGGGCATCCTTCGCTCCGATCCGTCGCTGGCGGCGCCCGGCCCTGGCGCGGCGAGACGTTCCGCGTCCGAGCCGCCGGACGACGACGGACGGCCCGCAGCCGATGCGGCCGACACGGTGGAGGCGGTGGCGAGGCCGTCGCCGCCCGTCCCGTCCGGGTTCGCTCCTCCTGACCCGCGCCTCAATCCCGCTCCCGTAGCGGACGCTCCAGACGCTCCAGGTGGGAGGCTTCTCGCCTACCCGGCTCCGGCCGCGGCACCGGCTCCTCCGCCGTCCTGGCCCTCCTACAACGGTCCGGCCTTCGCCAACGGATCCGCCTTCGGCAACGGCGTGGCCGGGTACTCGGCGGCGCCCGCCGCTTGGGGGGCATGGCCGGCTCCCGTCGAGAAGAAGCGGCCTGCGTGGCCGTTGCGGGCCGTCCTGGCGTCGATCCCGCTGCTCAGCCTCGGGCTCGCGACGTGGGCGGTGCTCGCCTACTTCGCGGCCCGGCGCCGGAGCTGGTGGCTCGCCCTGGCGTCGGCCGTCCAGCTCGGGCTGACGGTCCTCGGCTTCGGCAGCGCCCTGGCCTCGGACGTCGACCAGACGACCTGGTGGGACGTCCCGATGATGTTCTCGCTGCTGGCCACGATGCTGGGCGGCGCCGTCCACCTCGTGGTCCTGACGGCGGAGCCGTGGTCGCCGCCGCCACCGGACGACGAGCGCGCGGCGGCCGCGATGGCCGTCCCGATGATCGAGCAGCGGGTCCGCCGGGAGCAGGCGCGTTCCCTGGTGGCGCATCACCCGGAGGTGGCGCGCCACCTGGGGATCGGACGTCCCGACGTGGCCCGCGCCTTCGACGACGGGGGCCTGATCGACGTCAACACGGCGCCCGAGCACGTGCTCGCCGCGCTGCCGGGCCTGGAGCCGTCCCACGCCAAGCTGATCGTGCTGTCGCGGACGGCGCAGGGCCCGCTCGCCACCGTCGACGACCTCGTCCACCGCCAGATCATGCCGTTCCAGACGGTGCACGCCCTGCGCGAGACGCTGATCGCCGTCCCGCCGAACACCGACGCCGCCGTGCCCGACGAGGAGTTCGGCGCCCCGGCGGCGCCCGCCGCCGGGGGCTGAGGTCCGCCGCCGGACCGGGGACCCGCCGCGCTACTCGGCGGCGACCGGCTCCTTCTCCTCGGGCGGGGTGGCCTCGCCCTTGATGGAGCGGATCAGGAGCTGGGACACGTCCACGACCTCCAGCGACTCCTTCGCGTCGCCCGAGTTCTTCTTCTCGTTGATGGCGTCGCCCAACATGACCAGGCAGAACGGGCAGGCGGTGGAGACGGTGTCGGGGTTGGTCTCCAGTGCCTCGTCCACGCGCTCGGTGTTGATGCGCTTGCCGATGCGCTCTTCCATCCACATCCGGGCGCCGCCCGCGCCGCAGCAGAAGCCGCGGTCCTTGTGCCGGTGCATCTCCTGCGTCTTGACGCCGGGGACGGTCGCCATGATGTCGCGCGGCTGCTTGTAGACCTTGTTGTGGCGGCCGAGGAAACAGGGGTCGTGGTAGGTGATGTTCTCCTCGATCGGGGTGACCGGCGTGAGCCTGCCCGACTCGACCAGATGCGCCAGCAGCTGCGTGTGGTGGACGACGTCGTAGTTCCCGCCGAGCTGCGGGTACTCGTTGGCGAGGGTGTTGAAGCAGTGCGGGCACGTCGCGACGATCTTCTTGGCGCCCGCGTCGTTCAGCGTCTCGACGTTCTGCTGCGCGAGCATCTGGAAGACGAACTCCATGCCGAGGCGGCGCGCCGGGTCGCCGGTGCACGCCTCCATCGGGCCGAGGACGGCGAACTTCACGCCCGCGATGTGCAGCAGCTCGGCGACGGCCTTGGTGGTCTTCTTCGCGCGGTCCTCCAGGGCCCCGGCGCAGCCGACCCAGAACAGGTACTCGGTGTCGTCGGGGACCTTCTCGTCGACGACCTCGACCTCGAAGTCGAGCTCCTCGATCCATTCGAGGCGCTTCATCTCGGACATCCCCCACGGGTTGCCCTTGTTCTCCAGGTTCTTCAGCATGACGCCGGCCTCGGACGGGAACGACGACTCGATCATGACCTGGAAGCGGCGCATGTCCAGGATGTGGTCGATGTGCTCGATGTCGACCGGGCACTGCTCGACGCAGGCGCCGCAGTTGGTGCACGACCACAGGACGTCGGGGTGGATGACGCCGTCGTCGCCGACCAGCGCCTTGTCCACCTCCATCGCGAGCTTCTGCTCGTCGGTGAACTTCTCCCGTGCCTCCTCCGACGCGGTGAAGTAGGGCGCCTTGGCGAGGGCGTGGTCGCGCAGGTCCAGGACGACCATCTTCGGCGACAGCGGCTTGCCGGTGTTCCAGGCGGGGCACTGCGACTGGCACCGGCCGCACTCGGTGCAGGTCGCCATGTCGAGGAAGCCCTTCCAGGTGAAGTCCTCGATCTTGCCGCGGCCGAAGACGTCCTCGTCGGGGTCGGCCTCCTCGAAGTCGAGCGGCTTGCCGCCCGACATCATCGGCTGGACGGCGCCCAGGCCGTCCGGGCGGCGCTTGAACATCACGTTCAGCGGCGCCAGGAAGATGTGCAGGTGCTTGGAGTTCACGACGAACACCAGGAACACCAGCGCGACGCCGATGTGGGCCAGCAGCCCGACCGACTCCAGCACGTGGAGGGTGTCGTCGCTCATCCCGTCGAACAGCCGCCCGGTCAGGTGGGAGAAGTAGGCCGCCTTGCCGTAGCCGAAGTTGTCGCGGGCGACCTCGACGCCGCGGAAGAAGAACATCGTCCAGATCACGTTGAAGATCATGAACAGCGTGATCCAGGCGCCGGACAGGTGCGAGCCGGAGAACCGGGACGCGCGGCCGATCCGCTTCGGCGAGTTCTTCACCCGGATCGCGGTGAACACGATCAGGCCGGCGAGGGCGGCCAGGGCGATGGTGTCCTGGACGAACCCGATCGGCCCCCACGTCTGGAGGCCGGGGATGTGCGCGTCGAGCCCGAACAGCAGTTGGACCGCCGCCTCCAAGTACACGGTGGCGAGCAGGAAGAACGCCCACATCACGGCGAAGTGCGCGGCGCCCGCGACCGTCCACTTCAGCAGCTTGCGCTGGCCGAAGACCTCGGTGACCTGGTCCTGGACGTCGGCTTTCGGGTCGCGCTTGACCTGCAGGACGCGTTCGGGGTCGGGCTGGCCGCTCTTGGCGATGGCATAGAGGAACAGCACCCGCCGTCCGGCGAGCGCCAGCGCGACCGCCGTTCCGGCGAGCCCGATGACCAACGTGATCCAGAACACTGTTCCGTCCTCCTGGGTACGGCGATGGCAGTCAGCGTAGAACTCGCGCCGGACGGCGCATCAGCCGGGTCCCGAACACTACTCGGTAGTAGCTTAGTGGTTCCGGCGTGCCGATGAGTCTTGGGCGGTTCCCGAGTCCATACCACAGGGGCGAGAACCGTCCAGCGGGGTCCCGTCCACCGGTAGGGGTTCCGTCCCGTCTACTCGTATCTGCCGTCCAGCGGAGGAGACCAGATGACATCGATGCCCGACCTCACGGCCGCCACGCACCGGATGGCCGGCCTGCTCGCGGGCGTCCGCGACTACCAGCTCACCGCGCCGACCCCCGCGGACATGACGCTCGGCACGGTGCTCGACCATGTGAACGGGCTGTCCTTGGCGTTCACCTGGGCCGCCCGCAAGGACTTCCAGGACGGCCCCTCGCAGCCGCCGTCCTCGGACGCCTCCCGCCTGCCCCCGGACTGGCGGGCCCGCATCCCCGAGCGGCTCGACGCGCTCGCCGCCGCCTGGCGCTCGCCGGACGCCTGGCAGGGCATGACGCAGGCCGGCGGCCTCGAACTGTCCGGCAGGGACGCGGGCCATGTGGCGCTGAACGAGCTGGTCGTGCACGGCTGGGACATCGCCCGCGCCAGCGGCCAGCCCTACGACCCGACCGACGAGGAGATCCAGGCCTGCCTCGTGTTCGTCGCGCCGACCGTCGAGCAGAGCGGCGGGCAGGGCATCGAGGGCCTCTTCGGTCCCGCCGTCGACGTCCCCGACGACGCGTCCCCGCTCGACCGCCTCATCGCGCTCACGGGCCGCCGCCCGGACTGGACGGCTCCGTAGCCGCGCCGCGCCGCCGTGCGCGGCGGCCGGCGCCCGACCTCCCCGGCGGCGTCAGACGCGCTCGAAGACCGCGGCGAGGCCCTGGCCGCCGCCGATGCACATCGTCTCGAGGCCGTAGCGGGCCTCGCGGCGGTGCATCTCGCGGGCGAGCGTCGCGAGGATGCGGGCGCCGGTCGCGCCGACGGGGTGGCCGAGGGAGATGCCGGAGCCGTTGACGTTGACGCGGTCCCAGTCGGCGTCCTTGAGGTCCCATTCGCGGGTGACGGCGAGGACCTGCGCGGCGAACGCCTCGTTCAGCTCGATGAGGTCGATGCCGGAGAGGGTGAGACCGGCGCGCTCCAGGGCCTTGGCGGTGGCGGGGACGGGCCCGATGCCCATCGTGCGCGGCGGCACGCCCGCGCGCGCCCACGACACGAGCCGGACGAGCGGCCGCAGGCCCAGCTCGGCGGCCCGCTCGGGCGTGGTCACGACGCAGACGGCGGCCGCGTCGTTCTGGCCGCTGGCGTTGCCCGCGGTGACGGTCGCCTGGTCGTCGGTCTTGCCGAGGACGGGACGCAGCTTCGCCAGCGACTCGACCGTCGTGTCGGGACGCGGGTGCTCGTCGGTGTCGACGACCGTGTCGCCCTTCCGCGACCGGACGGTCACCGGCACGATCTCCTCCGCGAACGCGCCCGACCGCTGCGCGGCGACGGCGCGCTGGTGGGAGCGGACGGCGAGCTCGTCCTGCTCCTCGCGTCCGATGCCGTACTCGCGGCGGAGGTTCTCGGCCGTCTCCAGCATCCCGCCGGGCACCGGGTGGTTGGCGCCGCCCGCGGTGACGCGGCCCTGCGCGAGCCCGTCGTGCAGTTCGAGGGACGGCCCGCGGATCCCCCAGCGGGCCTGGGTCGTGTAGAAGGGCGCGTTGCTCATGCTCTCCACACCGCCCGCGATGATCACGTCGTCGGCGCCGGTCTGGACCTGCATCGCCGCGTTGACGACGGCCTGGAGACCGGACCCGCACCGCCGGTCGAGCTGCACGCCGCCGACCTCGACGGGAAGCCCGGCGTCGAGCGCGGCGACGCGTCCGATGGCGGGGGCGTCGGACGTCGGGTAGCAGTGCCCGAGGATCACCTCGTCGATCGCGTCGCCGGGCAGGCCGGTGCGCTCGACGAGCGTCCGGATCACGGTCGCGGCGAGTTCGGCGGGCGGGACGGTCTTCAGCACCCCGCCGAACCGGCCGATCGGGGTACGCAGCGGCTCGCAGATCACCGCGTCGCGCATGGTGGGCTCCTCGCGTCGTTTTCAGGCACTTCGCAGAGTACGTCCCTGGATCGGGAGGGCCGCGGCCGGGCTTCCGCCTGGCGAGAGGTTGAATGCACGGAAGCAGGGGAGCGGGGAGCGTGGAGCGGACGAGCGAGGAGGCGGCGACGGTGGAGCAGTGGGCGCGGCGGGTGACGACGGTCCGGGTGATCGGCGCCGGGGCGATGGGACGCGGGATCGCGCAGCTCGCCGCGGCCGGAGGGCTGACGGTGGAGCTGGCCGACGTCCGGCTGGAGGCCGTGACCGGCGCGGTCGAGCACATCGGCGCCATGTTCGACAAGCTCGCGAGCAAGGGACGCATGGCGGCCGACGAGGCGGAGCGGGCGAAGGCTCGGCTCCGCCCGGTCGGGGAGCCGCTCACGCCGTTCCAGGACTGCGACCTGGTGGTCGAGGCCGTCCGGGAGGACATGGCGACGAAGCGGGAGCTGTTCACCGCGCTGGAGAAGGTCTGCCCCGAGCACACGGTCTTCGCGACCAACACCAGCTCGCTGCCGGTGACGGCGATCGGCGCCGCGCTGGACGATCCGTCCAGGCTGGCGGGGCTGCATTTCTTCAACCCGGTCCCGTTGATGCGGCTGGTCGAGGTGATCCCGGCCGCTCGGACCGCCGGATGGATTCCGGGCGCGCTCGCTGACCTCGTCAGGCGTCTCGGCCACGAGCCGGTGCTCGCGCCTGACGCGCCCGGCTTCCTCGTCAACCACGCTGGGCGCGGACTGGTGACGGAGGCTCTGCAGATCCTGTCGGAGGGCGCCGCCGAGCCCGCCGACATCGACCGCATTGCGCGGGACGTCCTCGGCCTGAAGATGGGTCCCTGCGAGTTGCTCGACCTCACGGGCATGGACGTGTCGCATCCAGTGATGGAGTCCATCTGGACGGGGTTCTATACGGAGCCGAGGCTGCGTCCGTCCAGGATCGGGCGGGCTCGGCTGGAGGCGGGCCTGTACGGCCGCAAGACGGGCGAGGGTTTCTACAAGTACGTGGACGGCGCGAAGCAAGAGCCACCCGAAGTGGAAGCGCCCTCGGTGGAACCGCGTCCTGTATGGATACACGGCGACGTCCGGGAGGAGCTGGGCGCGCTGCTTTCGACGGCCGGAGTGGAGGTCGAGCCAGGGAACGAGCCGTCCAGCCAGGCCGTGGTGTTCGTCGCCCCGATCGGCCAGAGCACCATCACCGCAGCCAGAACCGAGAACCTTCCCCTAGAGCGCACCTTGGGAATCGACCCGTTCGGTGGCTTCTTCACGCGCCTCTCCTTGGCCGTCCACCCGGGCGTCGACAAGGAGGCTGGACGAGCCGCTCTGGCCGCCCTCCTCGCCACAGGACGATCCGTCACCGTGGTCAGGGACGCGCCCGCGCCCGTCGCCCAACGCCTCTTCGCCTCGATCGTCAACGTGGCCTGCGGTATCGCTGAGCAACGGCTGGCACGTCCATCGGACATCGACACCGCCGTGAAGCTCGGGCTCGGGTATCCGCGCGGGCCGCTGGAGTGGGGCGAGCACGCCGGGACGGCCCGCGTCCTGGAGATCCTGCGCGGCCTGCACGCCGCCACCGGCGACCCGCGGTACCGCCCGAGCGGCTGGCTGGCCGAGCGGGCGGTGCTCGGGCTCCCGCTGACCGAGACCGGCACCGTCCCGTCCGACCTCACGCCTTGACGGCCTCCACCGGACGCTCGGCATCAGCCGAAGGTCCTGGAAGCCGGCGCAGCACGAGCGCGGCGAAGAGCGCAGCACCCAAGGTCGCGCCCCCGGCAGCGAACGACCCGACCGAAACGGCATGCGCGAACGCGACCCGAGCAGCGTCCGCAAGGCCGGGATCACCCGACGCGACGGCCCCGCCAAGCGAATCCCGCGCAGAGTCGGGCGCACCGTCCGGAAGGGCTCCGGCATACGCCGCGGAGATAACGCTGCCTAGAACAGCGACACCGAGCGCGCTGCCAAGCTCCTGCCCGGCATCATTCACCGCAGATCCGACACCGGCCTCCTCACGCGGCACGGCCGCCATCAACGTGCTGTAGGCGGGCGGCGTCCCGAGCCCAGCCCCGAACCCGAGAACGACAAGCCCGACCGCCAGAGCCGCGTATCCGTCACCCGGCCCGGCGAACCCCAGCGCGCCGAACCCGGCCGCGACGGCGACGAATCCGCCGACGAGCGCCGGACGCGCCCCGAACCGCGCCTCCATCGACGCCCCCAGCCCGTTCCCGATCGCGGCGGAGACGGCGACCGGCAGCAGCGCCAGCCCCGCCTTGAGCGGCCCGTAGCCGTAGCCGAGCTGAAGGAGCTGGGTCAGCGCGAACAGCACCCCGGCCAGCGCGAACGCGAACATAGCGATCATCGCGGCGGCCCCGGAGAAGTCGCGGCGGCGCAGCAGGCGCAGGTCGAGCATCGGCTCGGGGTTGCGGTGCTGCCACAGCAGGAACAGCCCGAGCGCGACGGCGGCGACGGCACAGCCCCCGACCGTCCGGAGGCCCGTCCAGCCGTGCTCCGGTCCGGAGATGACGGCCCACACCAGCGTCGCCATCCCGGCCGTGGAGAGGACGGCGCCCGGCACGTCCGGCCGCCGCCGGGGCCCCCGCGACTCAGGCACCAGCACGAGCAGCCCGGCCACCGCGACAACCGTGACAGGGACGTTCACCAGGAAAACCGACCCCCACCAGAAGTGCTCCAGCAGGAACCCGCCGACCGTCGGCCCGGCAGCAATGCCGATCATGGACGTCGCGCCCCAGATGGCGAACGCCTTGGTGCGCTCGTCCGGCCCGAACACCTGCGCCATGATCGACAGCGTCCCCGGCATGAGGAAGGCGGCGCCCACGCCCATCAGCCCCCGCATCGCGACGAGCTGCGCCGGGTCCTGCGCGAACGCGGCCAGCAGGGACCCGGTACCGAACACGGCGAAGCCGATCAGCATGGCGCGGCGCCGCCCGTGCCGGTCGCCGAGGCTGCCCGCGGTGATCAGCAGCCCGGCGAACACGAGCGAGTAGGCGTCGATCACCCACTGGACGTCGGACGTGCCGGCGTCCAGGTCCCTGAGCAGGGACGGGATCGCCACGTTGAGGATCGTGTTGTCGACCACGACCACGAACAGGCTGAGGCACAGCACCCCGAGGATCTGCCACCGCCGCGGATGCGGTTCAGGTTGCGACATCATCCACCCACCTATCTCGTACAGCGTTCGATGAGACTCGCACACTGTACGACGCGACTCGCACGCTGTTCAACCCCCGGTACCATGTGCGAGACGGATCGATGACGAGGGGGGCGGGCGATGGCGGAGAAGGCACCGGTGTCCGTCTGGACGCGTCCGGGACGGCCCCGGCGCGACCAGCCGACGCTCAGCCGCGACCAGATCGTGGACGCCGCCCTGGAACTCCTCGACGCCGAGGGCCTCGCCGGGCTCAGCATGCGGCGGCTCGGCACCCGCCTGAACTCCGGCGCCACGTCCGTCTACTGGCACGTCGCGAACAAGGACGAGCTGCTGGAGCTCGCCCTCGACCGCGTCATGGGCGAGGTGACGGCCCCGCCACCGGACGGCGCGGGCGGCTGGCGCGCGTCCGCCACCGCCTACGCGCGCGGCTTCCGCGCGATGATCCACCGCCACCCGTGGACGGTCACGCTCTTCGGCAGCCGTCCCATGATCGGCCCGAACGCCACCCGCGTCCTGGACGAAGCGCTCGTCGCGTTCGGCGCCGCGGGCTTCACCGGCTTCGACCTCGAATACGCCTGGTCACTGGTGGTCGACTACGTCATCGGCGCCGCCGGGAGCGAGGCCAGCTGGCAGCGCACCCAGTCCGGCGTCACCGCGACCGACTGGGTCGAGATCCTCGCCCCCTACCTGGCCCGCGTCGGCGGCGACCGCCCCGCCGTGGCGGCCCACATCCGCGACGTCTGGGCGAACGAGACCGGCGACATCCTCGAAGGCCGCTTCGAGTTCGGCCTCGCCTGCCTCCTCGACGGCCTGGAAGCCCGAAGGCCCCCCGCCCGGTGACCGGGCGGAGGGCCTGACAGAACCCCGGATCAGAAGGGCAGCGCGGCAGGCGGCTTGGGCTTGGTGTCCGTCCAGCCCATGTCGCGGACGGCCATGTAGTCGATGACGAACCCGGGCCGGCGGTCCTTGTAGGGGCCGCCGGGCTTGGTCAGCACGTACTGGGAGGCGAGCACCTCACCGGTCTCCTTGTCGAACACGAGCTCCTTGCGGGCCTGATAGGTGCCCTGCCGCTCGCGCGGCGTGCCGAACTCGCCGGTGACCTCGATGGTCCTGCCGGCGGACGCCAGCGCCACGCCCTTGCGGCCGAGCGGGTCGACGACCTCGCCGATCGCCTCCACGCCCGGCACGTCGGCCGCCGCCCGCATCAGCCCGGCCCGCACCTTCGGCGGGACCGGCGAGTTGGCGATGAGCCCCCCGACCGCGCCGAGCTTCGCGAAGGAGTCGAACTGGTGCTTGGGAAGCGGCCCGCGCTCCTTCTCCAGTTCCTTCAGCTTCTCGGGCGACGGCGCTCCCACCGCGCGCCACTGCATGGCCTCATCGGTGAGGAACTTCTCGGCGAGCCTCTTCGGATCGGTCGGCAGGTTCCGCAGTTCCTCGGTGGTCATCCGGCCGTACCACCTGCCACCGCCCGAAGGGTCGGAATGGTCGGTCTCCCACCCCATCTTCTCCGCCGTGTTCAGGGTGAGCCATTTGTCGCCCGACCACGCCCTGATCTTCACCGGGGCCCCGGCCTTCTTCCAGGCCGCCGCGTCCGCCGGAGTCTGCGGCCGGGCCGGAATCATGCGCCACGCACTGCCCGTCGCCGATCCGGGCTCGGCGCCCGCCCACCGGAACGCCTCCGTGTGCGCACCGACGATCACATAGGCGCCCGTCTTGGCCGGAACCACGTACGACTGGCCGCTGACGTCGTCGGAGAACCAGTACTTGCCGATCTCCTGCTTCGCCGCGTTCTCCGCCGCGACGAGAACGGCCGCCTTCCCGAGGTCCACCTCCGGGCCGACCCGCGCGACCCCACCG
>NZ_SMJX01000129.1 GCF_004348535.1 Actinomadura sp. KC216 | reverse complement strand
GGGTGGGGCTGAGCGTTGAGGGTGTTGCTCCCAGTCAGCGGGATGTCCGGTGTGCGCGGGCGTCCCGCTGATTAACGTCGGGGTCCGGACGGAGGAGCTGGATGGAGGAGCCGATACCCGACGTGCTCGCCCCGGCGAAGCTGGGGCCTGTCACGCTGCGGAACCGTGTTGTGAAGGCGGCGACGTACGAAGGGCTCAGCAAGAGGAGTCTCGTCACTGACGAGCTGATCGAGTTTCATGTGCGGCACGCTGCGGGCGGTGTGGGGATGACCACCGTCGCGTATTGCGCGGTCGCGCCCGATGGGCGTACCGATCGGAAGCAGATTCTGTGGACGGACGAAGCCCTCCCAGGGCTGCGGAAACTGACTGAAGCTGTGCACGGGGAGGGTGCGGCTGTTGCCGCGCAGATCGGGCATGCGGGGCCTGTTGCCAATCCGAAGGGGAACGGGCTGCCTGCCATTGCGCCCAGTCGGCGTTTCCATCCGATGGGTGTGGGGTTCACCAAGGCCGCTACGCGTGTTGATCTGGAGCGGGTTGTTCAGGGGCACGCGCATGCGGGGCGGATGGCTATTGAGGCCGGGTTTGATGCGGTTGAGATTCATCTTGGGCATAACTATCTGGCCAGTTCGTTTCTCAGTCCGAAGATCAATCGTCGGAGAGACGAGTACGGCGGGTCGCTGGAGAACCGGGCTCGGTTGTCGCGGGAGATTGCGCGGGCCGTGCGGGATGCGGTGGGGGACCGCATTGCGATTACCGCCAAGCTCAACATGGACGACGGTGTGCCCGGCGGCTTCTGGCTGGACGAGGCCATCCAGGTCGCTCAATGGCTGGAGGCGGACGGTTCGCTCGACGCCCTCGAACTGACGGCCGGCAGCTCGCTCCTCAACCCGATGTACCTGTTCAAAGGCGACGCGCCCATCCATGAGTTCGCCGCCGTCATGCCGCAGCCGATCAAGCTCGGCGTGAAGCTGGTCGGCCGCCGGTTCCTGCGCGAGTACCTGTACGAGGACCTCTACCTGCTGAAAGACGCCCGGCAGATCCGCGCGGCGGTGAAGATGCCGCTGATCCTTCTCGGCGGCGTCACGAACCGGGCGGGCATGGACACCGCCATGGCGGAAGGCTTCCAGTTCGTCGCGATGGCGCGGGCGCTGCTCCGCGAACCCGACCTGATCAACCGCATCAAGGACGAGCCGGACACGAAGTCGCTGTGCATCCACTGCAACAAGTGCATGACGGCGATCTACGGCGGGACGCGCTGCGTGCTCGTCCAGCCCATGTGAGCCCCGGGAGGCGCGACAAGTGCGAGACGAGACGATCGCCGGGATGCTTCTGGCCAGGCTGGGGGACGAACGGCCTGGCCTGCGCAGCCGCGAGCGGACCTGGACGTGGGACGAGGTCGTCAGGGAGAGTGCCGCCCGTGCCTCGCTGGCCCGCGCGCTCCGTCGAGAAGGACCGTTCCACATCGGTGTGCTGCTGGAAAACATCCCCGAGTACGTGCTGTGGCTCGGCGCGGCGGCGCTGAGCGGGGCGACGATCGTTGGCATCAACTCCACGCGGACCGGCTCCTACCTGGAAGAAGAGGTCCGGCACACCGATCTTCAGCTCGTCGTCACCGATCGGGAGGGGCTGCGGCTGCTCGACGGGCTCGATATCGGTGTTCCGCGTGATCGCTTTCTGCTTGTCGATGAGGACGGGTACGCGGAGACCGTTCTGGCGCATGCCTCTGAGCCCAAGGTCGATCCGTCCGTTACGCCTAAGACGCAGATGTTGTTGCTGTTCACGTCCGGGACGACCGGGGCGTCCAAGGCGGCGCGTTGTTCGCAGGGCAGGCTCGCCGAGCTCGGGCGCAACAACAGCGCCAAATACGACATCAAGCGGGACGACATCAGCTACTGCTCGATGCCTCTCTTCCATGGCAATGCGCTGATGGCGTTGTGGGCTCCGTCGCTGGCCGTGGGGGCGACCGTCGCCCTCGGGAGGAAGTTCTCCGCGACTGGGTTCATGCCGGACGTCAGGTTCTACGGCGCGACGTTCTTCACCTATGTCGGCAAGGCCATCGGCTACGTCCTCGCCACTCCGGAGCAGCCGGACGACAAGAACAACACCCTCACGCACGGGTTCGGCACGGAGGCGTCCCCCGAGGACAAGCGCGAGTTCTTTCGCCGCTTCGGTGCGACGCTGATGGAGGGCTACGGCTCCAGCGAAAGCGCCGGGATGATCAAGCGGGTGCCCGGCACCCCGGCGACCGCGCTCGGGAAGCCCGCCCGTGATGGGGTCCGGATCGTCAATCCGGAGACGTGCGAGATGTGCGCCCCGGCCATTCTGGACGAGCACGGCCGCGTCACCAACGCCGAGGCCGCCATCGGCGAGATCGTCGACCTGGACGGTGCCGAGCGGTTCGAGGGCTACTACAGGAATCCCGAGGCCGACGCCGAACGCGTCCGGCACGGCTGGTACTGGACGGGCGATCTCGGCTACATCGACGGTGACGGGTTCCTGTACTTCGGCGGACGGTCCGGCGACTGGATCAGGGTGGATTCCGAGAACATCTCCGCGCTGCTCACCCAGAACGTCGTCCGGCGCCATCCGAAGATCGTGGACGCGGTCGCGTTCGGTGTCCCCGATCCGCGCTCGGGTGACCAGGTGATGGCGGCCATCGAGATCCCCGATGGCGTGGAATTCGAGGATCTCGACTTTCCCGCGTTTCTCGCCGTCCAGGACGATCTCGGCACCAAGGGCGCGCCGCGGTTCGTGCGCGTCTCGCACGCGCTGCCGACGACCGGGTCCGGCAAGCTCAAGAAGAAGGAGATGCAGCTCGAAGGCTGGCGCACCGCCGACCCCGTCTACCGGTGGGCCGGACGCGGCGCCCCCGAATACGCCCCGATGACCGAGGTCGACAAGGCGGCGCTCCGCGACGAGTTCGCCGCCGCCGGACGGCGGCACTTCCTTCCATGAGGGGTTTCTATGGATCTGCGTGAGACGGCCGCGCATCGCACGCTGCGCGCGGAACTGAGGGCGTACTTTGCGGATCTGCTGCCCCCGGACGTGCGGCGCCGGGCCGGGGAGCAGGGCGTCGGCGGCGAGCGGTTCCGCGAGATCGTCAAGATGCTCGGCAACGACGGCTGGCTCGGCTACGGCTGGCCCGAGGAATTCGGCGGGCAGGGCAAGTCGATCGCCGAGCAGTACGTGTTCTTCGATGAAGTGCAGCGGGCCGGGCTGCCGTTTCCTTTCGTCACCGTGAACACGGTCGGCCCGACGCTCATGCGGTACGGGACGGACGAACAGAAGCGCGCTTACCTCCCCGGCATCCTCTCCGGCGACATCGTTTTCGCCATCGGATACACCGAGCCCGACGCGGGCACCGACCTCGCGTCGCTGCGCACGAAAGCCGTCCTCGACGGCGACCAGTTCGTGGTGGACGGCGCCAAGGTGTTCACCAGCGGCGCCAACACCGCCGACCACATCTGGCTCGCCGCCCGGACCAACCCGGACGCGCCAAAGCACAAGGGCATCTCCATCCTGATCGTGCCGACCGACGCCGACGGGTTCTCCTGGAGCCCGATCCAGACCGTCGGCGGCATGATCGTCACGGCGACCTACTACAACGGCGTCCGGGTGCCCGCGTCCTCGGTGGTCGGGGATGTCGACGGCGGCTGGACGCTCATCACCACCCAGCTCAACCACGAGCGGATCGGGCTCGCCGCGCTCGGCGGGCGGATGATCCGCCTCTGGGAGGACGTCCGCGACTGGGCCCGCGACAACGGCGCCATCGACCTGCCGTGGGTGCGCGCCGACCTCGCCCGCACGCACGCCAGGCTGGAGGCGATGCGGCTGATGAACTGGAAGATGACCATGGCCGTGGAGGCGGGGACGCTGACCGGCGCGCAGGCCGGAGCCGCCAAGGCGTACGGGACGGAGACGCACATCGACGTCCAGCGCACCCTCACCGGAATCCTCGGCGCCGCCGGACGGATCCGCCCCGAATCGCCGGGAGCCGTGCTCTACGGGCAGATCGAGCAGCTCTCCCGGCAGGGCATCGTGAACACGTTCGGCGGCGGCGTCAACGAGGTGCTCCGCGACATGGTCGCCGTCCAGGGCCTCGGACTCCCCAGGTCGAGGCGCTCATGACCGACTACGAGACCCGGCTCCGGTCGTGGGCCGGACGCGAGCTGGTCGCCCGCCGCCGGGGCCAGGACCCGGTGAACGTCCCCATGATCCGCCACTGGGTCGAGGCCATGGGCGACGACAACCCCGTCTACCTGGACGACGACGCCGCACGCGCCACCGGACGTGACGGCATCGTGGCGCCCGCGTCGATGATGCAGGCGTGGACGATGCGCGGATACGCGGCGTCCGTGCGTCCCGCCGCGGGGCCCTCCGCCGCTGACGAGTTGGACGCGCTGCTCGCCGAAGGCGGGTACACGTCCGTCGTCGCCACCGATTCGGAGTTCGAGTTCCACCGCGAGCTGGTGCCCGGCGACCATGTCAGCGTCGAGGAGACCGTCGAGTCGATCTCGCCGGAGAAGAAGACGGCCCTCGGCGCGGGACGCTTCATCAGCACCATCAAGACATACCGGGACGCGGCGGGCCACGTCGTCGCCACCCAGCGCTGGCGGATCCTCCGCTTCCGTCCGGCCGAGAAGCTGGAGCCGAAGGCGCCACGCCCCCGCCCCGCGATCAACCCCGACAACGCCTTCTGGTTCGAGGCCGCCCGCGAGCACCGGCTCGTCATCCAGCGCTGCGCCGAGTGCAAATCGCTGCGGCATCCGCCTGGCCCTGCCTGCCCGCAATGCGGTTCGTTCGACTGGGGAACCGTCGAGTCGGCGGGCAACGGCCACGTCTACACCTACGTCGTCAACCACCACCCGCGCCATCCGGCCTTCGACTATCCCCTGGTCGTCGCCGTGATCGAGCTGGCCGAGGGAACCCGCCTCATCGCCAACATGGCGGGCGTCGCCCCGGACGACGTCGAGATCGGAATGCCGGTCGTCCTCGACTGGATCGACCCGGACCCCGCCCTGTCCCTGCCGATGTTCCGCCCGGCCAACGCCAAGAAGGAGCGCTGATGGACTTCACCCTTGGCGAAGAGCTGGAGGCCGTCCAGGACCTGGCCAGGCGAATCTTCACCGACCACGCCACACCGGACCGGATCAAGGCGGCAGAGCAATCGGAGACCGGCCTCATCGACGCACCTCTCTGGGCGGCCCTCGCGGACGCGGGCCTGCTCGGCATCGCGCTGCCTGAGGACGCGGGCGGCGCGGGTCTGGGCGTCGCCGGGCTCGCCGTCCTGCTGGAGGAGCAGGGCCGCGCGGTCGCGCCCGCGCCGATCTGGCCGGCGGTCGTCGCCGCGCTCACCATCGCCGAGCACGGCACGCCTGAGCAGCGGCGAGAAGTCCTGCCCGCTCTGGTGGACGGATCCGAACGGCTGACCATCGCGCTTGAGGAATTCGCTCCGGCCGACCCCGCCGCCCCCGGCTGCACGGCCGTCCGCGACGGAGACGGCTGGCTCCTGACCGGTACCAAGGCGGCCGTCCCCACCCTGTCCGGCGCGAGCCGCATCCTCGTCGCGGCTGGCTCGCCGGACAGTCGCCCCGGTCTCTACCTGCTCGACGCCTCCGCGCCCGGTGTCTCCTGGGAACCCACCCAGACCACCACCCGCGATCGCGCCGGACACCTCACCCTCGACGCGGCACCGGCACAGCCGCTCGGCGACGGTGCCCTCGCTGCTGCGCTGCGCCTCGCCCGCGTGGCGCTCGCCGCCGTCCAGGTCGGCGTGGCGGAGGGCGCGCTCCGCCTGGCCGCCGGCTACCTGGCCGGACGCGAGCAGTTCGGCCGTCCGCTCGCCACCTTCCAGGCGGTGCAGCACCAGCTCGCCGACTGCTACATCGAGATCGACGCGCTCCGCGTCTGCCTCTGGCACGCCGTCTCCCTGATCGCCGCCGGGGAGGACGCCGAGTCGGCCGTCCTGGTCGCCAAATGGTGGTCGGACGAGGGCGGCCTGAACGTCGTCCACCGCGTCCAGCACCTGCACGGCGGCATCGGTGTGGACGTCGACTACCCGGTGCACCGCCATTTCCTGTGGGGCAAGCAGGTCTCCGGCACGCTCGGCGGCGCGTCGTCCGACCTCGATCTCCTGGGGGCCGCCCTGTGAGCGGCGACCGCGTGTTCGAGGACGTGACGGTGGGGGAGGAGCTGCCCGAGCTGAGCGTCCCGCTGACCCGGACGATGATCGTCGCGACCGCGCTGGCGAGCCGCGACTACCAGGACGTCCACCACGATCCGGCCCTCGCGGTCGAGCGCGGCTCCAGGGACGTCTTCATGAACATCCTGACGACGAACGGCCTGGTCGACCGGTACATCACCGCCTGGGCCGGACCCGCCGCCGTTGTGACGGCCATCAAGATCCGGCTCGGCGCGCCCAACTACCCCGGCGACACCATGGTCTTGAGCGGCACCGTCACCGCCAAGCGGCCCGAAGATCGCCGCGTCGAGATCGCGGTGCGCGGCGTCAACGCCATCGGGCCGCACGTGACCGGCACCGTCGTCGTCCAGCTCAAGGGGAGTGGGGCATGAGCGTGCTGCCAGGGGCCGCCGCTATCGCCGGGATCGGCGCGACCGAGTTCTCCAAGGAGTCCGGGCGCAGCGAGCTGCGGCTCGCCTGCGAGGCCGTGCTCGCCGCCGTCACCGACGCCGGGCTCGAACCGTCCGACGTCGACGGCATGGTGACGTTCACCGCCGACACCAGCTCCGAGATCCACATCGCCCGCAACCTCGGCATCGGCGAGCTGACGTTCTTCTCCCGCGTCGGGCACGGCGGGGGCGCCGCGTGCGGCACCGTCCAGCAGGCCGCGATGGCCGTCGCGACCGGCGTCGCCGACGTCGTCGTCTGCTACCGCGCGTTCAACGAGCGCTCCGGCGTCCGCTACGGCCTCGGCCAGGCCGACCGGCCCATGGACGTCAGCGCCGACCGCGCCGCCTACTCGTGGATGACGCCGTTCGGGCTCGCGACGCCCGCGCAGTGGGTCGCCATGTTCGCCCGCCGCTACATGCACGAGTACGGCGCCACCAGCGAGGACTTCGGCCGGATCGCCGTCGTGGACCGCATGCACGCCGCGCGGAACCCGGCCGCCTGGTTCTACGGCCGCCCGATCACCCTGGACGACCACCAGGCGTCCCGCTGGATCGCCGAGCCGCTCCGGCTGCTCGACTGCTGCCAGGAGAGCGACGGCGGCCAGGCCCTCGTTGTCGTGTCCGCCGAACGGGCCCGCGACCTGCCGCACCGCCCCGCCCTGATCTGGGGCGCCGCGCAGGGGTCCGGCAACGACCAGCACATGATGACGAGCTACTACCGCTCCGAGATCACCGGCATCCCGGAGATGGGCCTGGTCGGGCGGCAGCTCTACGCGCAGTCGCGCCTCACCCCGGCCGACGTGCAGGCCGCGATCCTCTACGACCACTTCACGCCGCTCGTGCTGCCGCAGCTCGAAGAGCTGGGCTTCTGCGCCAGGGGCGAGGCCAAGGACTTCGTCGCGGACGGCAACCTGGAGCTGGACGGGCGGCTCCCCTTCAACACGCACGGCGGGCAGCTCGGCGAGGCGTACATCCACGGCATGAACGGGATCGCGGAGGCCGTCCGGCTCGTCCGGGGCGGCTCGGTGAACCAGCCGGGCGACGTGCACACCGTGCTCGTCACCGCGGGGACGGGCGTCCCGACGAGCGGTCTGGTCCTCGGAGCCGACGCCTGAACGGACGCGGCGACCGGACCTCTGGCGCCCGAACCGTTCCGTACAGGGCGCGTTAGCAAGGGTTTCATCGGTTCGTCGCGCCCGCGTACCGCCGCCGGCCGGAGCCGTCGTCGCAGGTCAGGGCGTGTGCGGCCGGGGCGCGTCCGGCACCATCCGCCCAACCGCGCCCGCACCTTGGGCAAAGCGTGACATTTAAGACACTTACCGTGAAATGCCACGGTCGCTGTGCCGCCGTTCCGGCCCCCGCAGGAGCCTCCGGCCCTGGCCGGGAACGGCCGCAGGAGGGCGACCCCTATGCGACGACCGTCCCTGTTCCTGCTGCTGCCCGCCGTGCTCGCCGCGGCGCTGATCGGCGTCCTCGGGACTCCGGCGTCCGCGACACCGCCGAACATCCCGTCCGCGACCACGGCCGCGTCCCGGCTGGCCGAGCTCACCGTCGCCGCCGAGTCCCACCACAGCACCTACGACCGGGACCTGTTCCCGCACTGGATCACCATCTCCGGAGCGTGCAACACCCGGGAGACCGTCCTGAAGCGGGACGGGACCGGCGTCGTCACCGACTCCGCCTGCTACCCGACGTCCGGCTCGTGGTACTCGCCCTATGACGGCGCCACCTGGACCCTCGCCTCCGACCTGGACATCGACCACATGGTGCCGCTCGCCGAGGCGTGGTCCTCCGGCGCCTGGGCCTGGACGACGTCCCGCCGCCAGACCTACGCCAACGACCTCGGCGGCCCGGAGCTGTGGGCCGTCACCGACAACGTCAACCAGTCCAAGGGCGACCAGGACCCGGCCCAGTGGCAGCCGCCGCGCGCCGCCTTCCGCTGCACCTACGCCCGCGCCTGGATCCAGGTGAAGTGGTACTACGGCCTCACCGTCGACAGCGCCGAGAAGGGCGCCCTGAACTCGATGCTCGGCACCTGCTGAACCATTTCTCCGGCCCGCCGCCCGGTCGCCGGGGCACGGGCGGCGGGCACGTGGCGGGCCGGGCGGCGGGCCAGGGCATGGTCAGGCGGCGAAGTCGGCCCTGTGGTCGGCGGCCCACTGGGCGTAGGTGCGCGCGGGAATGGCAGAACGGAACACTCTATTCCGTTACTGCCCGCACATAGCTTCGCGGGGCGGGGACGCCCAGGCGGTTGCTGAAGCGGGCGAGCATGGTGGTCTGGGACGTCTCGGGGAAGAGGC
The DNA here is from genome assembly GCF_004348535.1 of Actinomadura sp. KC216. Lineage (GTDB taxonomy): Bacteria > Actinomycetota > Actinomycetes > Streptosporangiales > Streptosporangiaceae > Spirillospora. Next base: position 12,497 of record NZ_SMJX01000129.1, on the reverse strand, counting down.
GGCCGATCATGGGCGGGATGCGCCAGTTGGCCGGGTTGCGCTTGGCCATCCCGGAGACCCTGGAGATCTGCGGGTAGCGGGTCCTCTCGTAGGTGCGCAGCCGCGTCGCCACGTCTGCGCCCTCCTTGATCAGCTCCCGTCCCAGGACCCACACGTCCTCAAGGGTCTGGTTGGCGCCCTGGCCGAGGGTGGGCGGCATGGTGTGGGCGGCGTCGCCGACCAGCGTGACGCGGCCCTCTCCCCACACGCGGCGGACCTTGTTCCAGTGGTGGCCGAAGAACTCGAGGTCGTCGTCGGTGGCGGCGGCCAGGACCTCGGGCACGGGCGACGCCCAGTGGCCGAAACGGTTCCGCAGTTCGGCCAGCGGGGACGCGGGGCGCGGGTCGGCGGGGGACCAGCGCACGTCGAACCACCACTGCAGGCGGCCGTCCCCGGCGGGCATGAGCCCGCACGCGCCCTCCCGGCCGGTGATCATGTAGTGGCGGTGGGTGTCGGTGATCTCGATGTCGATCGGGCTGAGGCCCTGCCAGGTACCGAACGTCGCGGGCCGGACGGCGCCGTCGCCCCACAGGTGCCGCCGGACGACCGAGTGGTGGCCGTCCGCTCCGATCAGCAGGTCTCCGGTGGCGGACGATCCGTCCTCGAAGGCCGTTGTGACCCGGTCACCGTCCTGGGAGATGCCTGTGCAGGTCATGCCATAGGTGACGAGGTCGTGGGGGAGGCCTTCGGCGAGGCGCTCCTGCACGTCGCGGCGGGCGATGGCCTTGGTGCCGAAGCCGAAGCGGGCGTTGGTGTGGGCGATGTTCTGCGTGGTGCGCAGCCGACCGGTCGAGGTGAGCGCGTCGATCCTGTCGATGCGGTTGCCGGCGCCGTCCAGGCTGATGCCGAGGCCGTGCAGGACGGCGGTGCCGTTGCTCCACATCAGGATCGCCTTGCCGCCGGTCCGGGGCGCGGGCGCCTGCTCGTAGACCCGGACCTGGTGACCGGTGGCCAGCAGCTCGCGCGCGACGGCCAGGCCCCCGATGCCCGCGCCGATGACGAGAATCTCCATGTCTCCTCCGAAACGAAGTATCTTCGATACGAAGATACATCGGGGCGGAGTATCCTCCGTCAGTGGGTCGGCACGAGCGGGCGGGTGACGGGCGACAGGTGGACGGCAAGCGGCAGGCGCAGGACGTTCGGCAGGGCGAGGACGTGTTCCGCGAGTTCGTGATCGCGGTGCTGCTGCACAACGAGGCGGTCGCCGACCGGCTCGGGCTGCAGCCGATCGACGTCGCCGCGGCGATCCTGCTGGAGATGCGCGGGCCGCTCGCGGTGGGGACGATCTCCGAGGAGCTCGGGCTGCCGTCCGCCTCCACGACCCGGCTCGTCGACCGGCTGGAGAAGGCGGGCTACGTGCGGCGGGTGCGCGGCGCGCAGGACCGGCGGACGGTCACCGTCGAGCCGGTCGAGGGCGGCATGGACGACTACGAGGCCGCATGCGAGGCGTCCCGGCGGCATCTGGACGAGGTCGGCGCGCACTACACGCCCGAGCAGGCACCGCTGCTGCTCGACATGCTCGTCCGCATCGCCGGGGCCTACCGGGCGTCCGCCAGGGAACTGCGCCGAGGCCCGGACGCCTGATCCCGCGGCCCGTGCACGCGGCCCGGTCACGCGTACCGGTGAGCGGGATCTTGCGTCGCCCGATCCGGACGGGCGCGCCCATGATGAAGGGTTATGGACGAGCTGACGATCCCGGGGGTGCTGGCGCGGGCCGCCGAGGAGTTTCCGGAGGCGGAGGCGGTCGTGGACGGCGACGTCCGGGTCACCTACGCGGAGCTGCGGGAGCGCGCCCGGCAGGCGGCGGGCGCGTTCGCCGGCGCCGGGATCGGGCCCGGTGATCGCATTTCGATCTGGGCGCCGAACGGGCTGGCCTGGATCGTCACCGTGCTCGGCGCGATGGGCGCGGGCGCGACGCTCGTCCCGCTGAACACGCGCTTCAAAGGGGACGAGGCGCGGTGGCCGCTCGCCAAGGCCGAGGTGAAGGTCCTCTTCGTGGAGGACGGGTTCCTCGGCATCGACTATCCCGGAATGCTCGGCCTGGACGAGTCGGGGGGCGTTCCCGGGCTTCCGGCGCTGGAGGCCGTCGTCACGTTCAACGGGGCCGCTCGGCCGGGCGTCACGTCGTGGGACGAGTTCGTCGGCAAGGCCGTCTCCCCGGCGGAGGCCGACGCGCGGGCGGCATCCGTCCGGCCGGACGACATCGCCGACGTTCTCTTCACGTCCGGGACGACCGGCAAGCCCAAGGGCGTCATGTGCACGCATGAGCAGAACGTCCGCACCTATCAGGCGTGGACGGGGCGGACGGGCGTCCGGGCCGGCGACCGGTACCTGATCGTCAACCCGATGTTCCATTCGTTCGGGTACAAGGCGGGCGTCCTGGCGTGCCTGCTGAAGGGCGCCACGATGGTGCTCCAGCGGACGTTCGACGTCCCGGAGACGCTGCGGCTGATCGAGCAGGAGCGGATCACCGTCCTGCCGGGGCCGCCGACGATCTACACCTCGCTGCTCGACGCCCCCGGCCGCGACGACCACGACCTGTCCTCGCTGCGGCTGGCCGTGACGGGGGCGGCGGACGTGCCCGTGGCGCTGGTGCGGCGCATCCGTGCCGAGCTGTTCCCGCAGGTCGTGACCGCGTACGGGCTGACGGAGTCGTCCGGCACCGTGTCGGCCTGCTCGGTGGACGACGACGCCGAGACCATCGCCACTACCTGCGGGACGCCCATCGCCGACGTCGAGGTCGCCATCGTCGACGAGAAGGGCGAGCGGGTCCCGGCGGGGACGGACGGCGAGGTGCTCGTCCGCGGCTACAACGTGATGAAGGGCTACCTCGACGACCCGGAGGCGACGGCGGCGGCGATCCGCGACGGCGGCTGGCTCGACACCGGCGACCGCGGGCGCCTGGACGGGCGCGGCAACCTCACCATCACCGGGCGGACGAAGGAGATGTTCGTCGTCGGCGGCTTCAACGTCTACCCGGCCGAGGTCGAGGACGTGCTCGCCCGCCATGACGCCGTCGCCGAGTCGGGTGTCGTCGGCGTGCCCGACGCGCGCCTGGGCGAGGTGGGGCGCGCCCACGTCCGGCTCCGGCCCGGGCGGAGCGCCACGGCGGACGAGCTGATCGGGCACTGCCGGGAGCGGCTCGCGAACTTCAAGGTCCCGAGGGAGGTCGTCTTCGTGGACGACCTCCCGAAGACCGCGTCCGGCAAGATCCGCCGCGTCGAGCTCAGAGAGCGGCCATGACGCGCGCCCGATGCTCCGACACCGTGCCCCATGCCGCGTACAGGGCTCGTGCCTTGCGGATCCAGAGCGACGGGTCGTACTCGTCGGTGTAGCCGATCGCGCCGTGCACCTGGAGCGCGGTCTTGGCCGTCGCGTAGGACGCCTCGGACGCGGCGACCTTGGCGGCGGACACGTCCCGCGCGAAGTCCGGCGTCCCGTACGACAGCGCCGCCCCGTAGACGAGCGGGCGCGCGAACTCCAGCTCCACCAGCGCGGTCGCCAGATGGTGCTTGACCGCCTGGTACTCGCCGATCGGGCGTCCGAACTGCCGCCGCGTCCTGGCGTAGGCGACGGACACGTCCAGCATCGCCCGGCCCAGCCCGATCTGCTGCGCCGCGCACAGCAGCGCGCCGAGATCGGTGAAGGCGCCGGGGGCGGAGGACGGGACGCGGAACAGGCGCCGCGCGGGGTCCAGTGACGTGACGGGCTCCCCGGGCTCGCGTTCGGTGCCGTCCACGGTGAGGACCAGGTCGGCTACGTCGGCGTCCAGCGCGTGCGGGACGGCGAGCGACACGATCGCCTCGCCTTCAGCGATCTTTGGCAGCCACGGCGACCCGTCCAGGAGTTCCGCGGCCGCGGCGAGGGTCTCCACATACGGGCCGGGGGCGGCGGCGCGGCCGAGCTCCTCGGCGGCGACGCACAGCTCGACCGGCAGCGGCCCCGCGCCGCCGGAGCCCTCCGGCACCGCGACCGCGAACACCCCGGCCTCGGCGACCGCCGACCACAGCGCCCGGCCGGGGCCCGTGTCCCCGGACGCCCAGGCGCGGACGGTCTTCGGCGTCTCCGCCTCGGCGAGGAGGCCGCGCAGCGTGTCGCCGAACATGCGCTGCTCGGCGGACAGGACGAACTTCACCGCGACCCCCTCGGCAGGCCGAGCAGCCGCTCGGCGATCACGTTGCGCTGGATCTCGTTGGTGCCCGCGTAGATCGGCCCGGCGAGCGCGAACACGTAGCCCTCCAGCCAGTCGGTCTCCAGCTCGCCGTCCGGGCCGAGCAGGTCGAGGGCGGTCTCGTGCAGCGCGACGTCCAGCTCCGACCAGAAGACCTTGTTCAGGCTCGACTCGAAGCCGATGTCGTCGCTGCGCGAGATCGTCTCGAACCCCTTGAGCCGGTAGGCCCGGGACCTGATCCACGCGTCGGCGACCCGGTCCCGCAGCGCCGTGCCGGAGGTGTCCGCGCGCTCCTTCCACAGCTGGACGAGGCGTTCCGCCGCCGCCATGAAACGTCCGGGGCTGCGGAGGGTGAAACCGCGCTCGTTCCCGGCGGTGGCCATCGCGACGCGCCAGCCGTCCCCCGCCGTGCCGATGACGTCCTCGTCCGGGACGAACACCCCGTCGAGGAACAGCTCGGCGAACGCGGGCCTGCCGTCCAGGCGCCCGATCGGGCGGACCGTCGCGCCGTCCGCGTCCAGCGGGAACATCAGATACGTGAGGCCGTGATGGCGTTCCGACCCCGGGTCGGAGCGGAACAGGCCGAAGCCCCGGTCGGCGAACGCGGCCCGGGAGCTCCACGTCTTCTGCCCGTCGAGCAGCCAGCCGCCGTCCGTGCGGGTGGCGGTCGCGCGGAGCGCGGCGAGGTCGCTGCCCGCGCCCGGCTCCGACCACGCCTGCGCCCAGATCACCTCGCCCGAGGCCATCGGCGGCAGGACGCGGGCGAGCTGCTCCGGCGTGCCGTGCTTCAGCAGCGTCGGGGCGAGGAGGTTGATGCCGTTCTGGCTGACGCGTCCGGGCGCGGCCGCCGCGTAGTACTCCTCCTCGAAGATCAGCCATTGCGGGACGGACGCGCCGCGCCCGCCGTACTCCTCCGGCCACGACACGACGCCGAGCCGGGCCCGGCCGAGCGTGCGCTCCCAGTCCCGGTGCGCCGCGAAGCCGTCCGCGGTCTCCAGCGACGGCAGCGGCTCGGCCGGGACGTGCTCGCGCAGCCACGCCCGTACCTCGGCGCGGAACTCCTCGTCCGCCGCCCCGAACTCAAGATCCATGCCGCCGCCTCCGCGCTCGCCCGGCTTTCTAACAATTGTTTGGTAGATGGTAGACGCCGGGCCCGCACCGCCGCGAGCCGCCCTCCCACCGGGCGGGACGGGCCGGACGCGGGCCGGGGCCGTCCGGCGGTGGGGTGGTACCGCTCGGCGAGTGGACCGCACCGCTCATCGCCCACGGCGCGAATTCTCCTGTTACGCCGCCTTATGGCGGACTTATCGTCCAGCCGCTGGGGGGACGGGACGGCGGGCACCTGAATGCCGCCCGCCGGGAGCCCGTCGAACTGTAGTCGACGGTAAAGGACGCCGAGCATGAAAATGCCGAGATTGGGGACCGGATCAACGGCCTCTGGCACGAGAAGACCCGGCAGGAGAACGCCGGGTGTGAAAATCAGTAAATGGATTGTCCCCGCCATCGGCGCGGCGGCCGTCGCGTTCGCTCCCGTGCTCCCCGCGGCGCAGGCCGCCGACACCGCGAAAAGCGGCTCCGCAAAAGCGTTGGTCTGCGCGAGCGGCACGACCGTCCAGACGGACAAGGGCCCGGTGTGCGGTGCGATGGCCGACGGTGTCAAGACGTGGCTCGGCATCCCCTACGCGGCCCCGCCGCTGCGGGATCTGCGCTGGGCGCCGCCGCAGCCGGCCGCGCCGTGGACGACCACGCTTGAGGCCACCAACGCGGGCCCGACCTGCCCGCAGCCGCCGGGTCTCGGGCAGGGCTCGACGAACGAGGACTGCCTCCGGCTGAACGTCACCGCCCCCGAGCGGACCGACGGCAAGCCGCTGCCGGTGATGGTGGAGTTCCACGGCGGCGGGTTCCGGTTCGGCGCGCCGTCCGACGGCAAGCACCTGGTGAAGAACGGCGGCGTGCTGCACGTCGGCCTCCGGTACCGGCTCAACATCTTCGGGTTCATGTCGGACAAGGCGTTCGGCGAGAACTCCGGCAACTACGCGTTCCGCGACCAGCAGGCCTCGCTGCGCTGGGTGCAGGCCAACATCGCCAAGTTCGGCGGCGACCCGAACAACGTGACCATCTACGGCGCGTCCGCGGGCGGGTCGAGCGTGTGCGCCAACACCGCCTCGCCGACCGCGAAGGGGCTGTTCCACAAGGGCATCCCGCAGAGCGGCGAGTACAACTCGCGGCGCGGCGTCGACGTCCAGTGGCAGCCGCAGGACTGCATGGCCGACCTGCCGACCCGCGATGAGGCACAGCAGGCCGCCGACCGCTTCGCGGCGGCCGTGGGCTGCGGGAACCAGGCCGACAGGGCCGCCTGCCTGCGCGCCGTGCCCGTCCAGCGGCTCCTCGACCAGACCGGCCGGGGCGTCGGCGCGGACGTCGGGACGCAGGGGCCCGTCGTGGACGGCGAACTGCTGCCCATGTCGCCCGCGCAGGCGTTCGCCGAAGGGAAGGTCAACAACGTCACGCTGATGCACGGCGTCGACCGCGACGAGACGCAGCTTTCGTCCGCGAACACGCCCGCCGAGTACCAGGCGAACATCCGCCAGCAGTACGGCGACGCGGCCGACGAGGTCATGAAGCTGTACCCGCTGGAGCGGTTCCCGGACCCCTCGCCGTTCATCGCCTACCGGACGATCGTGGCCGACTCCAACTCCGTCTGCCCCGCGCTGATCAACGACCAGCGGATGGCCAAGCACATCAAGGTGTTCGCCTACCAGACCGACAACGCCGACGCCCCGCCGATGTTCTTCCTGGACCAGACGAAGCCGAACGGCTCGTACCACATCAGCGAGAGCATCTTCCTCAGCCCGTTCGGCAACCCCACCCTGACGCCCAACCAGGTGTCGTTCGGCAAGCAGCTCACCGCCCAGTGGACGGGATTCGCCCGCACCGGGAACCCGACCGTGGACGGCACCCCGCTCTGGAGGCCCTTCACCGAGTCCGACCAGGGTGTCATGTCGCTGGTGCCCGCCGGTGACAGCGAGATGACCAGGGAGATCGGAGAACAGCACCACTGCGACTTCTGGAAGAAGTACATGCCGTTCGGTAAGTAATCGGATAAGGGTAATCGGCTGACAGTACACTTCATCGACCAGGCGGATTGACGTGGAATGCCGCAGATTGTGCGCTACGTGCCAGATTTCGCAGCGGACTCTTGAACGCCTCCGGCAGCGCGGATTCCATGAGCGCATGCGAGCCACAGCGGTTCATTCTCGTCCGGTCCCATTCCAGGACCGAACACCCCCGCCAAGTCTGATCGCGGCTCAGAGCCGAACCCAGTCTCAGAGTCGTACCGCGTCTCAAGAACTGGAACAGCCGCAGAAGCGTACGCGGCCGCAAAACCGTGCACAGCAGGGACGAACGCCGTCCCGCCCGACCGAGGACGAAGAGCGCCTGGTGGTCGTGGTCGTCGTCAAGGACGCCGGCGCCGACGAGCTCATCCCGGTCGGGCTGGGCCGGGCGGTCCATTTCGTCCGGCGGTCGGAGGTCCGGTACGCCGAGGCCCACGGCGACTACGCCCGCCTCTACACCGATGGCGGCAGCCATCTCGTCCGGGTCTCCCTGTCCGCCTTGGAGGAGGCGTGGCGGGACGCCGGATTCGTCCGCATCCACCGGTCACACCTGGTCTCGCTCGCCCACATCGACGAGATGGTCGTCGAGTCGGGACGGTGCACGCTCCGGGTCGGCGGCACGCCGCTGACCGTCAGCCGGCGCAACACGGGCGCTCTGCGCGACCGGCTGCTCAGGGGAGCCCTGCCCGGCCCCGCCCGGCGCTCCCAAGGTTCCCGCGGCGCCCAGAACTCCCGCGGCGCGCAAGGCTCCCGCGGCGGCCGCGGCACCCGCGGCTCCCGGAACACCCGCGGCTCCCGGAACTCGCGAAGTTCCTGAGAGCCCTCCCGCCAAGCTCCCGATTCCCGAAGGGAAAACCGAAAAGATGCGTCGCATAAGACGGGCGGCCGCACTGGCCGTCGCCGCCGGCCTGCTCGTGAGCGGAGCCGTCGCCTCCGGACCCGCCGCCGCGTCCGGCGGGCAGGGCCGGCCGAAGGCACCCGCCTCGGACTGGCCGACCTGGACCAAGGACCTCCTCGGCAGCCGCCACGCCGGGGCGGAGACCGGCATCACGCCGAAGAACGTCGGCGAGCTGAAGCTCAAGTGGGCGTTCGGATACCCGCGCCAGGCGGGCGGGCCGCGCAGCCAGCCCGCCGTCATCGGCGACACGATCTACTTCGGCGGCCCGGACGGCATCTACCGCGCCGCCGACGCCAAGACGGGCGCGCTCAAGTGGCAGTTCGACCTGTCCACCGTCGGCACCGGCTTCGCCCAGGTGCGCGACGGCGCGTCCGTCGCCGAGGGCAAGGTGTTCTTCGGAGACACCCGCGGCTACCTGTACGCCCTCGACCAGGCCACCGGGAAGCTCGTCTGGGCCGAACGGATCGACGACTTCCCCGGCGCCACCCTCACCAGCTCGCCGATCGTCTTCGAGGGCCGCGTCTACGTCGGCACGTCGAGCGGCGAGAACCTCAACGGCAAGAACTACCCCTGCTGCCGGTTCCGGGGCCACGTCGACGCCCGCGACATCAAGACCGGCAAGCTCGACTGGCGCTTCTACACCGTCCCCGAGCCGAAGCAGGACGGCACCTGGCCGAACGGCCAGCCGCGCTACGGCCCGTCCGGCGCGGGCGTGTGGAGCTCTCCCACCATCGACCCGACGACCAAGACGCTCTACGTGGGCACCGGGCAGAACTACAGCGGCAGCGGCGGGCACTTCGACTCCGTCCTCGCGCTGAACACCGAGACGGGCGAGCCGCGCTGGACCCGCAAGATGACCGACGTCGACACCTGGCGCCGCGAATGCAACAGCCCGACGCCCGAGGACCAGCAGTACTGCCCCAACCTGAAGGACGGCACCGCGCTCGACTTCGACCTCGGCGCCACCGCGAACATCTTCACCGCCAACGGGCGGCGGCTCGTCGGCATCGGCCAGAAGGTCGGCGTCTACCACGTCCTGGATGCCGCCACCGGCGAGATCGTCTGGCAGCGCCAGCTGTCCGAGCCCATGCCGGGCGGCGGGCTCAGCGGCATCCAGTGGGGGTCGAGCTATGACGGCGAGCGCCTCTACGTCGCGACCTACATGGCGAACCCGGGCACGCTGTACGCGATCAACCCGGCCGACGGGCACATCATCTGGAAGACGCCGAACCCGTCCGACGGCTGCACGACCGGCGGCGCGGCGCAGTACCCGAACGTGTGCCGGCTCGGTCACCCGCCCGCGGTGACGACCTCGCCGGGACTCGTCTGGGAGGGCAGCATGGACGGCAAGGTCCGCGCCTACTCGGCCGAGGACGGCAAGGTGCTGTGGAGCTTCGACACCATCGCCGACTTCCCGACCGTCAACGGCGGCACCGGGCGCGGCGGAACGGTCGCCGGAGGTGGCGGCGCCGTCGTCGCCAACGGGATGGTCTACGTCCTGACCGGCGACATGTTCACCAACTACCCGAACGACAAGGGCCACGTCATGCTGGCCTTCGGCCGGTAACCACGCCTGGCCGTGCTCGCCTCGGCCGCTTGCCTCGGGCGGCCGATCGCGCGGCGGGGACGACGACCTCGACGTCGTCCCCGCCTGCGCTTGTTCAGCTCCGTGGGCCGGTCAGGAAGACGCCGATGCCGTTGGCGACGGCGCGCTCCCGGCCGTCCGACGGCTCGTTGCGCACGACCGCCTTCCCGCCGCTGCGCGTGACGAACGTGGACGAGCCGCCGCCGTCGAGGTTGACGGCGTCGTCCACGCCCGCCCCGTCCAGGAGGGAGGCGAGTTCGGCGACGGTCAGCCCGGCGCTGCGCTCCGACCGTCCGTCCACGACGACGAGGTACATGCGGCGGCCGTCGCGGTTCACGCCCGCCGCCGTGCGCGGGGCCGGGCCCTTCGGGTCGAGGCCCTTCAGCGGCTCTCCGTCGCGCAGGACGGGGAAGCCCCCGATGGCGAAGCGGAACCTGCGGGGTCCCGTGAAGCCGTAGCCGATCCGCACCCGGTCGCCTGGACGCAGCCGGCGCAGCGCGTTCGCGCCGTCCTCCCGCCCGACGAGCACGGTCGTGTCCTGCGGGATGGCGCCCGCGCCGACCTCCTCCGCGACCTTCGTGACCACGCCCCGCCGGACGGTCACCTCGGCGGTGTTCGTGCTGCAGGGGTCATTGCGGGCGGTGTCGGTCCCGCACACCGCGCGCCACCGCGACACGCTGCCCCACTCGTCGGTGAACGCGCCCGCGCCCCCGACCGGCAGCGCGTACTGGTTGAGGCCGCGCAACGCGATGCGCGTGCCGCCCGCCCGGATGGTGCCGGTCAGGTGCAGGCGCCCGAGATGACCGCGCCGGTCGGCGCCGACGCCGATGACGTCCTCGGCGGACGTCCCGGGCGGCAGCGCGGGCCCGAACCGCTGCCCGTCCGGCACCGCGCCCTTGAGCGGGCCGCCGTCCACCTCGGGCCCGGACGACGACCCGGTCGCCGCCACGCCCGGACGCGTCTCGCTGATGTTGAAGAAGTCGCCGTTGATCCCGGCCAGGGCGCGCTGCGCGTCCGCCATCGCCGAGACCGTCCGCCGCGCCGCGACCTCCGGCGGACGCAGCAGCCCCACCCGGACGCCGGGGGCGCGCAGGTCCACGTCCAGCAGGTCACCGCGCACCGGGCCGCCGACGCCGGTCGTCTCGAACGTCTTGAACACCACGCCGGGCGCGAGCTCGGTCACCGACGTGAACCGCGGCTTGCGGGCGGTGCCGGACGACGGCAGCAGCGCAGCCCGCGCGTCCGGCCTCTCACCCGAACCGGCGCCGTCCACGTCCGGCGGCCCCGGCACGCCCGCCCGCACCGGGACGGCCCCGACCCCGCCCACCAGCCCGGCGGTGACCAGCACGATCGTGAGTTTCCGTGGCATCGGCTACGCCCCTCTCAGCGGAGAACAAGCTTGCCGATGATTACGCAGCCGCGGTGAAGAACCGGCGAGCCGCCCGCCAACAATCTCCGAAGATCACATGATCCGGGCCCGGTGAATCCCCCCTGGACAACCCGGCGCCGGGGGTGGCATGAAGTAGGGCCATCTGGGCGGGGAGCGGAAGGGAAGCGCATGCGCGAGGTCGTCTTCGCCGTGCTGGGGCCCGTGGAGGCGAGCGTCGCGGCCGTGCCGTGGCGCTCGGCGGCGGGCGGCAGCGGGCGCTGCTCGTCCGGCTGCTGCTCGGCGCCGACCGGGTGGTGCCGGTCGACCGGCTGGTGGACGAGCTGTGGGGCGACCGCCCGCCCGCGTCGGCCCGCACCCAGGTGCACACGCTGGTGCACCGGGTGCGCCGCGGCCGATCCTGACCCGCTGACCAGGGCTGACAGCGCCTGATAGCGGACGGACAGCGGCGGCGCGCTATCCATTCGGGGCACATTGCGCAGCGCGTCGGAGGTCTGGATTCATGAATTGGCGGGGGGCGGGGGCCGGACTCGGCGTCCTCGTGTCGGTGCTCACCGGGTGCGGGCCGGAGGAGGAGTCGCCGGAGGAGAAGGCGGCGGGTTCGCTGGAGAAGGCGCTCACCACCCTGAGCGGCCAGCCGCACCGGGCGGACGTCGAGGTCGAGGTCTATGCCCTGAACGGGGCGATACCGGGGTTCAAGCTGACGGCGCGGATGCGCGGGACGCACCGCTCGATGCCGGGGAACCCGGCCTCCGATCTCGACCTGTCCTCGGTCGCGACGGAGCTGGAGCTGCGGCCGGGCCCGACCCGTAACAACTCTGGGGCCGTCCGCGTGATCACGGTCGGGGACCGGACCTACGTGCGCAACACGCTCCAGTCCGGGCGGTGGCGGACGCTGCCGGCCGGGCCGAGGCTCACCGGGAAGGACGGCTACGACCCGGCGAGCACCGCGACCATGGTCGACACCACCGTGATCGCCGAGATGTACCGGGGGCAGATCGGGACGCCGCGGCTGTCGCCCGCGACGGAGGCCGGCGAGGAGATGAGCGTCTTCTCCCTCTCCTGCACCGTGGCGCAGTGCCTGGAGGATTCGCCCGAGGCGCGGAAGGCGGCGCTCAGCGTGTATCCGGGCGACGCGGTCTTCAACGCGAAGCTGTGGGTGGACGGGCGGGACCGCCCGCGGCGGCTGACGATGACGAGCGAGTTCTTCGTCAACGCCGGCATGCGGAGCATGGACGTGAAGTTCAAGGCGGCGTTCACGCTGCACGATCTCGGCAGGCCGCAGAGCATCACGGCACCGT
>NZ_SMJX01000128.1 GCF_004348535.1 Actinomadura sp. KC216 | reverse complement strand
GCCGTCACGAGACCGGCACGGCTCTCCGCCGTCAGGCGCGCATGGCTCCTTGCCGCCGCCCTGCTCGCGGCGACCGCCGTTCTCGTGGCCGGTCCTTCGACATTCGTGTACGAGCCCGCCGCCGTCCGGAGTTTCGGCCATCGTGCCGAGCGGGCTGTCCTTGTACGCGGTGACCACGATCTTCTCGACCGCGCACAAATGGAGGAACCACAGCATGTGGCATTCCGAGAGGGACGCGACGAGCAGTTCCTCCGGATTCCACCGGGCGGCGTCGCCGCGGAAACTCGGATCGGCGCTGCCCGCGATCGGCGGCTTGCCGTCCGCCCGTATCTCATGGGCCCGCTCGTAGGCACGGTAGGAACTCGTCCCCGTCCCGGTGTTGCCGGTCCAGGTCACCGACACCTCGTACTGGTGCTTCTTCACTCGGCTCACTCTCATCGCAGGCGGCAAGGGGCTAACACCAAGGTAACGGCGCTCTCACGACACTCGCGATCATGCAGTCCGAGGCCCCACGGCGACGCCCATGAGACCCGCCAGGCTCTTGGCCGCCGTCACGAGACCGGCACGGCTCTCCGCCGTCAGGCGCGCATGGCTCCTTGCCGCCGCCCTGCTCGCGGCGACCGCCGTTCTCGTGGCCGGTCCTTCGACATTCGTGTACGAGCCCGCCGCCGTCCCGCCGCCGCGGATCCCTCCGATTACGGCGACGACGCCCATTCCGCGGCAGAAGCCCACGCCCACGTTCACACCCCCGCCCGCGTTCACCACCACGCAACGCGAAGCGCTCACGCAATCCCTTCGCGACTACCTCGACGATCGGCCGGGAAGCCTGTCGCTTTCGGTACGCGACCTGTCCACCGGCCTTTCGTACTCCTACGGCAAGGGCGTGCGAACGGCGACGGCGAGCATCGTCAAAGTCGACATCGTCATGTCGCTGCTGCTCAAGGCGCAGCGCCGGAATCGTCCTCTCACGTCCACCGAGAAGGGCTTGGCGGAACGCGCGATCACGCTGAGCGACAATGGCGCCGCCACCGCGCTCTGGCACGCCATCGGCGGCGCCACCGGACTCGCGGCCGCCAACGAGAAGCTGGGCCTTCGCGACACCGACCCGGGCCCGGGCGGCGCCTGGGGTTCGACGACCACGTCCGCCGCCGATCAGATCCGGCTGCTGACCGCGCTCATCTCGCCGGAAAGCCCCCTCGGCCCCGGCGCCCGCCGCTACGTCCGTCACCTGATGCGCGACGTCGCACCGGACCAGGCGTGGGGCGTGAGCGCCGCGGGCACCGAGGCCGAGGTCAAGAACGGCTGGCTGCCCCGCGACGTCCACGGCGGCCGCTGGACGGTCAACAGCATCGGCATCGTCCGCGACTCCGGCCACCGCTACCTGATCGCCGCCCTCTCCGAACGCAATCCCACGATGCAGGACGGCGTCGACGTCATCGAACACACCACGAAAGCCGTCACTAAGGCGCTCGCCCGAGCCGCCGCGACCGAACGCTGAGGCAGCGCCCCTGGGACGCGTGGCACCCACTCCCACCTGCGCTGGTCGCCGAATCCGCACGAAGGCCGTCATACTCTCCGATCGAACCGGGCCTCACCGCACCCAAGGAGCGACGGCATGCGTTCTCGACCGATGTACGACGTCGTGGCGGCCCTCGCGCGGCTCGGCGTGGGCCTCGTGTTCATCGCGCACGGCTGGCAGAAGATCGAGGCGGGCATCACCGCGACCGGCCGCACGTTCGACGACCTCGGCGTCCCGCTCCCGACGGCCGCCGCCGTCTACGCCGCCTTCGCCGAGCTCCTCGGCGGCGCCGCGCTGATCGCCGGGCTCGCCCTGCCGGTCACCGGCCTGCTGCTGTTCGCGGACATGGCGGGCGCGTTCCTGTTCGTCCACGCGGACCAGGGCCTGTTCATCGTGGACGGCACGCGGGTCGAGAACGGTTACGAACTCGTCCTCGTCCTCGGGATGGCGAGCCTGCTGTTCGCCGCGGGCGCCGGCGGCCGGTTGACCCTCGACCAGTGGATCGCGACGAAACGGCTGCGCCGTTCCGACGACGACGAGGACGACGCGGCGAGCTTCGTGAAATCGCTCCGCCAGGCAGAGCCCCAGACCGAGACCGAGACCGGCACGAAGCCTCACAGGAAGCACCGCGCCCGGCGATCGACGAAGAAGTCGCAACCCGCCGAGCCGACGGAACCGCCCGCCGCCCCCGAGGAGTCCGAGGACGACCTGCTCGTCGCGGGCCCCCGCAAGGCGGCGCGCCGCCACCGCGCACGCGGCACCCGGCAGACCGAGCCCGCGACCGCCCCGGCCGCCGAGGACAAGCCCGAGGACCCGGCCTGACGAGTCGACCACGAACGCCCCATCCTGACGAGCACGAACGAGTCGGCCTGACGAGCGCGAGCAGTCCGGCCTGACGGGCACGAACGAATCCCCCGCCCGCCGGGTGCGCGGCGAGCGGGGGACCGGTTCAACGGGGACGGCGGGCCATCCGCCGCCGGGCTAGCTGCAGCCGCTGGTGGAGCCGCAGCCCTCGCAGACGTAGCAGCTGCCCGCCGGGCGCATCTTCGTCCCGCAGGTGAGGCAGAGCGGCGCGTCCGCCGTCCGGCCCTGGCGGGACTCGATGACCTCCATCGACGAGCGCGCCTCAGCCACCGGCGCCGACGCCGCGGGCGCGGGCCGGGCGATCGCGGCGGACTGGGCCAGGGACTCGTGGTCGACCTCGTCCTCGGAGTGCAGGGCGGCGGGGTCCTCCCCGTTCGCCTGCATGGCCCGCTCCCCCGCCGTCAGGATGCCGAGACCCGCCCGCTCCTCGTAGGGCAGGTGGTCCAGCGCCAGGCGGCGGAAGATGTAGTCCATCACCGAGGTGGCCATGCGGATGTCGGGGTCGTCGGTCATCCCGGCGGGCTCGAACCGCATGTTGGTGAACTTCTCCACCCACGTCTCCAGCGGAACGCCGTACTGCAGGCTGATGGAGATCGCCATGGAGAAGGCGTCCATCACGCCGGCGAGCGTCGAG
Organism: Actinomadura sp. KC216; assembly: GCF_004348535.1. Classification (GTDB taxonomy): domain Bacteria; phylum Actinomycetota; class Actinomycetes; order Streptosporangiales; family Streptosporangiaceae; genus Spirillospora. The sequence continues at coordinate 18,863 of NZ_SMJX01000128.1, read as the reverse complement.
CCCTGCTTGCCGAGCTTGAGGAACACCTCGCCGACACCGTCGTCCGGGTAGGACGACGCGGTCATGTACCCCTCGGCGCCCGCGACGGAGAAGCGCGTGACGGTCGCGGGCCGCTGCTTCGGCAGCCGCCTGCGGACCGGACGCGTCGGCCCGGCGGCCTCGGCCGTAGCCTCCTTGGCCGCCTCCTTCTTCCCGGCCGCCGACAGCGGCTGGCCCACCTTGCAGTTGTCGCGGTAGATCGCCAGGGCCTTCAGGCCGAGCCGCCACCCCTCGAAGTACACCTTCTCGATGTCCTCGATCGTGGCCTGCTCCGGCATGTTCACGGTCTTGGAGATCGCGCCGGACAGGAACGGCTGGACGGCCGCCATCATCCGGACGTGCCCCATCGGGCTGATCGCGCGCTCGCCCATCGCGCAGTCGAACACCTCGTAGTGCTCGGTGCGCAGGCCGGGGGCGTCCACGACGTGGCCGTGCTCGGCGATGTACTCGACGATCGCCTCGATCTGCTCCTGCTGGTAGCCGAGCTTCTCCAGCGCGCGCGGCACCGTGTGGTTGACGATCTGCATGGACCCGCCGCCGACGAGCTTCTTGAACTTCATCAGCGCGAGGTCCGGCTCGATGCCGGTGGTGTCGCAGTCCATCATCAGCCCGATCGTCCCGGTGGGCGCGAGCAGCGAGGACTGGGCGTTGCGGTAGCCGTGCTTCTCGCCGAGCTTCAGGCACTCCTGCCACTGCTTGGCGGCGGCGGCGTGGATCTCCTTGTCGATCGCGTCCAGCGTGCGGATGCCGTCGTTGGCGGCGGCGTGCTTGCGCATGACGCGCTTGTGCCCCTCGGCGTTGCGCGCGTAGCCCGCGTACGGGCCGACGACGGCGGCCATCTCCGCGGACCGGCGGTAGGCGACGCCCGTCATCAGCGACGTGATCGCCGCGGCGAGCGACCGTCCGCCCTCGGAGTCGTAGGCGTGCCCGGACGCCATCAGCAGCGCGCCGAGGTTGGCGTAGCCGATGCCGAGCTGCCGGTAGTCGCGGGTCGTCTCCGCGATCTTCTCGGTCGGGAAGTCGGCGAACGTGATCGACACGTCCATCGCCGTGATGATCAGCTCGGTGAGCTTGACGAACCTCTGGACGTCGAACGTCCCCGCGTCGGTGAGGAACTTCAGCAGGTTGATGCTGGCGAGGTTGCAGGACGAGTTGTCCAGGCTCATGTACTCGCTGCACGGGTTGGACGCGGTGATGCGGCCGGTCTCGGGGTTGGTGTGCCAGTCGTTGATCGTGTCGTCGTACTGGATGCCCGGGTCGGCGCACTCCCACGCGGCCTTCGCCATCAGCCGGAACAGGTCCTTGGCCTTGACGGTGTCGACGACCTCGCCGGTCATCCGGGCGCGCAGGCCGAACTCGCCGTCCGACTCGACGGCGTGCATGAACTCGTCCGAGACCCGGACGGAGTTGTTGGCGTTCTGGTACTGGACGCTGCCGATGTCCTTGCCGCCGAGGTCCATGTCGAACCCGGCGTCCCGGAGCGCGCGGATCTTGTCCTCCTCGCGCGCCTTCGTCTCGATGAACTCCTCGATGTCGGGGTGGTCGACGTCCAGCACGACCATCTTCGCGGCGCGTCGCGTCGCGCCGCCCGACTTGATCGTTCCGGCGGAGGCGTCGGCGCCGCGCATGAACGAGACGGGGCCGCTGGCCGTGCCGCCGGACGACAGCAGCTCCTTGCTGGAGCGGATGCGCGACAGGTTCAGGCCGGCGCCGGAGCCGCCCTTGAAGATGACGCCCTCTTCCTTGTACCAGTCGAGGATCGACTCCATCGTGTCGTCCACCGACAGGATGAAACACGCCGAAACCTGCTGCGGGGACTTCGTGCCGACGTTGAACCACACCGGGGAGTTGAAGCTGAAGAGCTGGTGGACGAGCGCGTACTTCAGTTCGTGGTCGAAGACCTCGGCGTCCTGCTCGGTGGCGAAATAGCCCTCCTTGAGGGCCGTGTCCACGTACATGCGGACGACACGGTCGACGAGCTGCTTCAGGCTCCATTCGCGCTGCGGCGTGCCGACCGCTCCGCGGAAGTACTTGGACGTGACGATGTTGACGGCGTTCAGCGACCAGAAGTCGGGGAACTCGACGCCCCGCTGCTCGAAGTTGACCGAGCCGTCGCGCCAGTTGGTCATGACGACGTCACGACGTTCCCAGCGCAGCTCATCGTATGGATGCACGCCGGGCGTGGTGAAAATGCGCTCGACCTTCAGCCCCTTGCGGCTCCCCTTGCCGCGCCGTGCCGCCGAGCCGCTCACCGTCTCCGTCATGACCTTCCCCCTCTCGGGCCCACCCGCCGGGCCCTGTTCAGGAACAACCCGCCACCGCACGGGGCCATGCCCCGCGCGGAGACGCTCTTACATGTGCTGATGTGTTTCGGGAGCCCGCCTTACCGCGACGGGCCCGACTCCCCCGAGAAGCCGGCCTTCCGCAGTGTTTCGATCTCCTTGGCGAAGTCGTCCAGCGACTCGAAGCTCCGGTAGACCGAGGCGAATCGCAGATAGGCGACTTCATCGAGCTCGCCGAGCGGCCCCAGGATCGCGAGGCCGATCTCGTGCGAGGGGATTTCCGCGGAGCCGGAGGATCTGATCTCCTCTTCGACCCGCTGACCCAGCTTCGCGAGCGCATCCTCGTCGACCGGACGGCCCTGGCAGGCCCTGCGCACCCCGGCGATGATCTTTTCCCGGGAGAACGGCTCGGTGACGCCGCTGCGCTTGGCCACCATGACGAGCACATTCTCCTGTGTCGTGAATCGCCGGCCGCATTCGGCGCACGAGCGGCGGCGTCGAATGGCGCCCCCGTCGTCGGTCGAACGGCTGTCGATCACTTTGGTGTCAGGGTTGCGGCAGAACGGGCAGTGCACGTTTGTTCCCTCCCCTGACGTTAACGCTTCACACCGCTGCATAGTTCCATATATGGGTGAAGTACATCGGTGTGACTACTAGATGTTGTGGTCCAACGGTACGACTCGCCGCAGGCGTACGCAACCTGATCTCACGCCTCGTGGATCACATCCGGCGCATACGTCGAGGTCAGGTTGGTCCGCCACGTTTTCCGCCCGGGCGTGTCGTCACCCGGGGTCGCAGCCGGTGACAGAACGCCACATCGCCTCCCATATCGGGCCCCTGCAGGGCCGGGAACGGTGCCACCCGACGCACGTTTCGGCGCTCCGGGCCCCACGGAGGGCGCCAGAGAACAGGGCGCGCCCTGCGCGCGGGACGAACGGCGGCTCAGGGAGCGGGAAGGCGGAGCTCTTGCCCCGGCTGGACGGTTGGGTCACCGCCCAGGCCGTTGAGGTCGATGATGCGCTGGACGACGACGCGCGGGTCGCTCCCCGGGTCGGCGTCCGCGGCGATGTTCCAGAGGGTGTCGCCGCGCTCGACGACGACCGTTCTGGCTGGCTTGGATGGATCGGTACGGGTTTCGCCGCCTCCGGCCAGGGCGCCGGGCCCCACGGTCAGCCACAGCCCGATGAGCGTGACGGTCGCGGCGAACAGGACCAGGACGGCGCGCCCGCGGCGGGTCAGGCGGATCGGGACACGGTCACTCTGGGGTGAACCCGACATCTCTCCCCTCCTCGATGTCGAATGCATTTTCGATCGAACGCCTGTACGATGTTCTACCAGGAGGCGCCGACAAAAAGCGAGCACCACTTCGAACAATTGTTTGATCATTGGGCTCCGACGCGATAGGTTCCATGACAAGGAGTGACCGATCGAGGCGCCGGGAGGCGACGAGCGATGAGCAAGGTCCGGGAGCTGCCAGACGGCCCCATGGACGAGACGGGGCTGACGCAACGGCAGCGCATGGTGCTGGAGGTGATCCGCGACTCGGTCCAGCGCCGTGGGTACCCGCCCTCGATGCGTGAGATCGGCGAGGCCGTGGGCCTGACCAGCACCTCCAGCGTGTCGCACCAGCTCCGGGCGCTGCAGCGCAAGGGTTTCCTGCGCCGCGACCCCAACCGGCCGCGCGCGGTCGAGGTCCGGGTCCCCGGCGCCACGCCCGTGCGGACGGACGAGGAGGCCTACGAGGCGGCCGGAGGGCAGCCCTCGTCGGCGCAGCCCGCCCCCGCCTACGTGCCGCTGGTCGGGCGGATCGCCGCCGGTGGGCCGATCCTCGCCGAGGAGGCCGTGGAGGACGTGTTCACCCTGCCGAAGCAGCTCGTCGGCGAGGGCACGCACTTCCTGCTGAAGGTCACCGGTGACTCGATGATCGACGCCGCGATCGCGGACGGTGACTGGGTCGTCGTCCGGCAGCAGCCGGTGGCCGAGCAGGGCGACATCGTGGCCGCCATGATCGACAACGAGGCGACGGTGAAGACGTTCAAGCGCCGGGAGGACGGCCACATCTGGCTGATGCCGCAGAACCCCGCGTACGAGCCGATCCCGGGCGACGAGGCGACGGTCCTCGGCCGCGTCGTCGCCGTCCTCCGCAAGATGTGACCACGCGCGGCCCCGCACCCTCGGGGCCGCGCGCCCACAGAAGCCGGGCGCCACCCCGAGCACGGGCAAAACCAACGCCCGGGCCACCGAGGCCAAGCACGTCACTGTCCTGGGCATTGGGGCCCAGCGCGCCCCTACCTTGGGCAAGCACGTCACCGCCACGGACCCAGCGCCTAACTGCCCGGACCGCCGGGGCCTAGCAGGTCACTGCCCTGGGCACTAGGGCCCAGCACGTCCCTACCTTGGGCAAGCACGTCACCGCCACGGACCCAGCGCCTAACTGCCCGGACTCAGCACATCACCGCCCGCGCCGCCGGGACTTAGCAGGTCACTGCTGCCCTGGGCCCAGCACAGCACTGGCCGGGCCGCGGGCTTGGCGCGTCGCTGCCACGGAACCAGCGCCTTGCTGCCTGGGTTCAGCGCGTCACCGCTCGGGTCGACGGGCCTAGCAGGTCGCTGCTGCTCTGGGGTCGGCGCAGCACTGCCCGGGCCGCCGGGCTTGGCGTGTCGCTGTCCGGGCGACGGGCGCGGTGGAGATCCCCGAGGGCCTGGGCGGTGGTCGGGCCATGCCTTAGGAGCGTTTCTCAGAGTGCCGTCACGGCGCTTGTGTGGCGGCTCGTGTCTGAGCGAGGGCGCCAGCCAGCGCGGCATCGCTTGCACCCCGGACGGGCGAGATGGACGACCGTGCGCCCGCGTCGGGAGACACCCCGTCGCTGGGTCGTCCGCCAGGCCCGGTGGTTGCGGGCCCGGCGGGCGGGGTGGTCAGCGCTTCGGGACGATATTGACGATCTTCGGGGCGCGGACGATGATCTTGGTGATCTCGGCGCCGGCCAGGGCGTCCTGGATCTTCGTGGACGCCAGCGCCAGCCGCTCCAGGTCGGCCTCGGCGATGCCCGGCGCCACCTCCAGGCGGTCGCGGACCTTGCCGGCGACCTGGACGACGCACGTCACCGACTCCTCCACCAGCAGGGCGGGGTCGGCGGACGGCCAGCCCGCCCGGATGACCGGCGCGGTCCGTCCCAGCAGCTCCCACGTCTCCTCGGCGGTGTAGGGCGCGAACAGCGACAGCAGCACCGTCATGGCCTCGGCCGCCTCGCGGACGGCGGGGTCGGCGGCACCGGGACCCGAGTCGATGGCCTTGCGGGTCGCGGTGACCAGCTCCATGATCCGCGCGATCGCCACGTTGAACCGCTGCGTCTCGATCAGCGTGGTGGCCTCGTGGACCGTCCGGGCGGTGGCGCGGCGCAGGGCCGGGTCACCGGACGTGACGTCCACGCCGGGCGCGGACGTGACCTCGGAGGCGATGCGGTGCACGCGGGACAGGAACTTCGACATGCCGTGCGCGGACACGTCCGCCCAGTCGATGTCGTCCTCCGGCGGGCCGGAGAACAGGATCGCCAGCCGGATGACGTCCACCCCGAACTCGGCGATCTGCTCGCCCAGGTCGACGCCGTTGCCCAGCGTCTTCGACATCGCCTTGCCCTCGTTGATCACCTGGCCCTGGTTCAGCAGCCGCCGGAACGGCTCGGTGAACTCCACCATGCCCATGTCGTACAGCACCTTGGTGAAGAACCGGCTGTACAGCAGGTGCAGGATGGCGTGCTCGACGCCGCCGGTGTACTGGTCGACGGGCATCCACCGGCGGACCTGCTCGACGTCGAACGGGCCCTCCTCGTAGCCGGGCGAGCAGTAGCGGAAGAAGTACCAGGACGAGTCGACGAACGTGTCCATGGTGTCGGTGTCGCGCTTGGCCGGGCCGCCGCACTTGGGGCACTCGACGTTCACCCAGTCGGACGCGGCGGCCAGCGGTGAGGTGCCCTTCGGGGCCAGGTCGGCGCCGCGCAGCCCCTCGGGCAGCGTCACCGGCAGCTGGTCGTCCGGGACGGGGACCTCGCCGCACGCCTCGCAGTGGACGATCGGGATCGGGCAGCCCCAGAACCGCTGCCGGGACACCAGCCAGTCGCGCAGCCGGAAGTTCACCGCCGCGCGGCCGGTGCCGCGCTCCTCCAGGATCTCGATGATGCGGGCGATCGCGTCGGCCTTCGTCAGCCCGTCGATCGGCCCGGAGTTGACGATCTCGCCGTCGCCGGGCGTGGCGATGCCGGTCTCGGCCGGGTCGGGCAGGCCGGTCCGGACGACGACCCGCACGGGCAGGCCGAACTTCAGCGCGAAGTCCAGGTCGCGCTGGTCGTGCGCCGGGACCGCCATGATCGCGCCGTGGCCGTATTCGGCCAGCACGTAGTCGGACGCCCAGATCGGCAGCCGCTCGCCGTTGACCGGGTTGATCGCGTAGCGGCCCAGGAACACGCCGGTCTTCTCCCGCTCGGCGGACAGCCGCTCGATCTCGCTCTCCCGGGAGACCTCCTCGCGGTACGCCTCGAACGCGGCGCGCTGGTCGGGCGCGCAGATCTCGTCGGCCAGCGCGGCGTCGGCGGCGACGACCATGAACGTCGCGCCGAACAGGGTGTCGGGCCGGGTGGTGTAGACCGCGACGGGCTCGTCGCGCCCCTCGATGGCGAAGGCGACGTCGGCGCCGGTGGAGCGGCCGATCCAGTTGCGCTGCATCAGCAGGACGCGCTCGGGCCACTTGCCCTCCAGCTGCTCCATGTCGTCCAGCAGCCGGTCCGCGTAGTCGGTGATCTTGAAGTACCACTGGGTCAGGACGCGCTTCTCGACCAGCGCCCCGCAGCGCTCGCAGTGCCCGCCGACGACCTGCTCGTTGGCCAGGACGGTCTGGTCCTTCGGGCACCAGTTGACGTGGCCGCCCTTGCGGTAGGCCAGGCCCCGGTCGTAGAAGCGCAGGAACAGCCACTGCGTCCACCGGTAGTACTCGGGGTCGGAGGTGTGCAGCCGCCGCGTCCAGTCGAACGAGGGAGCGTAGCGCTGGAACGACGACGCCTGCGTGTCGATGTTGGCGTACGTCCATTCGGCGGGGTGCGAGTCGCGCTTGATGGCGGCGTTCTCGGCGGGCAGGCCGAAGGAGTCCCAGCCGATGGGGTGCAGGACGTTGAAGCCGCGCTGGAACCAGTACCGGGCGGGGACGTCCCCGATGGCGAACGCCTCCGCGTGCCCCATGTGCAGGTCACCGCTGGGGTAGGGGAACATGTCCAGCGCGTAGCGGCGCTCGCGGGCGTCGTCCTTCTCGTCGGCCGCGAACGGTTCGAGCTCCGCCCAGCGGGCCTGCCACTTGTCCTGAACCGCCCGCGGGTCATAGTGCTCGTCGCTGCTCACGCTTCCAGACTCCGGTTTCTTGCTCGTATCGCTGGCTGCAGATGGTCGTGGGCTGTGCTCCGACATGAAACGACCCCTCGCGCAGGAGGGGCCACCACGTTGACGTCAGTCCGTCAACGTGGTCGTTCAAGGAGCAGCCGTGCCGACATACATCAAAGGGTAGCGCAACCGCAAGCCCGCCCGCGGGCGTTATCGGCGCGGCCGCGGAACACGGCGCGCCCGGCGGAACGGCGGGGACCGCCGGGCTGGGAGGCCGCAGGGCTGCTCCTCAGTGGCCGGACTCCTGGCGCGCGAGGGAGATGACGCCGGTCACCTGGACGCGGGTGAGCTGCAGGTCGGCGCCGACGGCGGACAGGGTCTCCTCCTCGGACACGCTGAGCGGTCCGTCCACCAGGGCGATCTCGGCGGCGGCGCGCAGGATGCTCTCGCGGGCCTCGGGCGCGAGGGCCGAGGCGGCGCGGCCCATCTCGACGCGGACCTCCTCGAACGGGCGGCCGAGGTCGGCGTTCAGGGCGGCCTCCTCGTAGGCGGGCTCGCCCGCCTGCCGGACGACGGCGACGGCGCGCGAGCGGGCGGCCGCGTTTGTGTAGTCGCCCGAGCGCAGGACCTGGGCGATCGCCATGCGCAGGAGCATCGCCGGCATCTGCGCGAGCTGCGCGGTGGTCGGCACGTCGAGGACGCCCGGGTTCCAGCGCCCGTGGCAGGTGTCGCACTCGACGAACTCGCCGCCCGTCTTCGTCAGCGGGATGACGGGGATGAAGAAGAGGGTGAAGAAGTTGCGTCCCTGCCTGCGCCGGTAGTCGCGGTCGCCGCCGCAGTCGGGGCAGTGGAAGATTCCCCTGGTCAGGGTGAAGAACACCACCCGCCAGCCGAAGATGATCAAGATCGCCCGCCTTTCTCGGTGAAGCCGCACATCGTAACGGTGCGGGGGCCGGGATGTGGTGAGACTTCTGAGCGGTCTGGACGGCATTTGGGACCGTGAAAATTCGGGGGGTTGACGCGGCGGGCGTCCATCCATCATCCTCGATCTAATAGGAAGGTTTCCTATAAGAACACCTTCCGTCTCCCACCGTAACACCGTCCGTCAGTCCGCCGTCCACCCCCATCCGTCCGCCCCGTGGCTACCGCTCCGATCCAGGTCGCCTCCACCCCCGCCAGGAGACCGAGTATGCCCGCCAAGCTCCGTCCTCCCCGGAAACGGACGCTCGCCCTCGCAGCCGTCGCGTCCGCCGGAATCACCGTGCTGACCGCCGCACCGGCGGCCTCCCACGGATACACCACCTCCCCCACCAGCCGCGCGCTGTTCTGCCAGCAGGGTGCCGCGAAGAACTGCGGGCAGATCCAGTGGGAGCCGATGAGCGTCGAGGGCCCCAAGGGGTTCCCCGCGCGCGGCCCCCGCGACGGCACGATCTGCGCCGGCGGTGTCGGCCGCTTCAGCGAGCTGGACCAGCCGCGCGGCGGCCAATGGCCCGCGACCAAGCTCACCAGCGGCCAGTCGTTCACGTTCACCTGGCGCCACAGCGTCCCCCACGCCACCACCTCGTGGCACTACTACATCACCAAGGACGGCTGGGACCCCACGCAGCCGCTCACCCGCGCGGCCCTTGAACCCGAGCCGCTCGTGAACGTCAGCGGCGGTGGCCGGCTCCCGCCGAGGACCGTCTCCCACCAGGCCGTACTGCCCGCCAAGCAGGGCAGGCACCTGATCCTCGCCGTCTGGGACATCGCCGACACCGGTAACGCCTTCTACCAGTGCTCGGACGTGGACTTCGGCTAACAGACCACCCTCCGCGGGCCGCGTCGCTCTCCGTCGCCCGCACCTGAGGGACCGGGCGGGACCGCGCTCCCGCCCGGTCCCTCCTTCTTTCTCCCGAGCCTCCCTCGCCCGCGAGCGGCTCCCCTTCCTTGGACCGTCCGCATCCTCGGATGCTCTCTTCTCCGCGGCCCTCCCGGCGCCCGGCCCGTCCCACTTTTCTCAGGCTTTCCTCTTTGCCGGGGCTCGCTCACCTCTCCGGCCCGCAACGCTCGGCGCGTCCTTGGTCACCCAGGTCCGCTTTCCCGGGCCTTTCTCGTATTTCCGCAGCGCAGGGGATGGCGCGGGCGGACGCAAATGCAGCAGGATGTGCGGAACGGTTCGTACACTCGCCGGTAACTAACCGGCCGGTCACCATTCCGCGCGAGGAGTGCCATGCTCAACCTGTCCGTGCTGCTGGAGGACGCCGCCAGGGAGACGCCCGACCGCGACGCGGTCGTGTTCGGCGACATCCGGCTCTCGTACTCGTTCATCGACTCGGTCGCGAACCAGGTCGCGAACCTGCTGCGGTCGCGCGGCGTCCGGCCGGGCGACAAGGTGGCCCTGTCCTGCCCGAACCTCCCGTACTTCCCGATGGTGTACTTCGGGGCGCTCAAGGCCGGCGCGGTGGTCGTCCCGCTGAACGTCCTGCTCAAGCCGCGGGAGGTCGCCTACCACCTGGAAGACTCCGACGCGAAGGCGCTGTTCTGCTTCGAGGGGACGCCGGAGCTGCCGCTCGGCCAGATGGGGCACGCCGGGTTCGAGCAGGCGCCGAACTGCGAGCACCTCTTCCTGCTCCCGGTGGACCCGGCGGCGGCCGAGTCGCCCATCGAGGGTGCGGAGCTGTTCTGGGCGGCGCTCGGCGGGCAGCCGAGCACGTTCGAGACGGAGCAGACCGAGCCGAACGACACGGCCGTCATCATCTACACCAGCGGGACCACCGGCCAGCCGAAGGGCGCCGAGCTCACGCACAGCAACCTGCTGGCGAACGCCATGGTGGACGACACGCTCTTCTACCGGACGCTGCACGACACGTCCCTCGTGACGCTGCCGCTGTTCCACATCTTCGGGCAGACGTGCGTGATGAACGTCGGGTTCTACCGCCGCGCGACGCTCGTCATGCAGGCCAGGTTCGACGCCAAGCAGGCCGTCGAGCTGATGGTCAAGGAGAAGGTGAACATCTTCGCGGGCGTCCCGACGATGTACTGGGGGCTGCTGACCGACGACACGTCCGAGGAGGACATCGCGACGATCCGGGAGAACCTGCGGGTCGCGGTATCGGGCGGCTCGGCGCTGCCCATGGAAGTCCTCAAGGGGATCAAGCAGAAGTTCGACGTGGACATCCTGGAGGGGTACGGGCTGTCGGAGACGTCGCCGGTGGCGTCGTTCAACCGGCCGGACCGACCGACCAAGCCCGGTTCGATCGGCCTGCCGGTGTGGGGCGTCGAGATGAAGCTGATCGACGACGAGTGGAAGGTGATCGAGGGCGAGGGGCCCGGGGAGATCGCCATCCGCGGGCACAACATCATGAAGGGCTACTACGGCCGCCCCGACGCGACCGCCGCCGCGATCCAGGACGGCTGGTTCCGCACCGGCGACGTGGCCCGCCGCGACGACGAGGGCTACTACTACATCATCGACCGCTCCAAGGACATGATCATCCGCGGCGGGTACAACGTGTACCCGCGGGAGATCGAAGAGGTCCTGATGACGCACCCGGACGTGTCGCTCGCCGCGGTGGTGGGCGTCGAGCACCCGTCGCACGGCGAGGAGATCAAGGCGTACGTGATCCGGACGCCGGACGCCTCCGTCACCGAGGACGAGCTGGTCGAGTGGGGCAAGGAGCAGTTCGCCGCCTACAAGTACCCGCGGATCGTCGAGTTCCGGGACGAGCTGCCCATGACCGCCACCGGCAAGATCCTCAAGCGCGAACTGCGCTGACCCGCCCGGCCGGGCGGCCCCGCCGCCCGGCCCTCGCCGCCCGGCCCTCGCCGGCCGGTCGCCCGTCAGAACGTGTACGGCATGTGCTTGATGCCGTTGATGAAGTGCGATTCCAGGTAGTCGGGCTCGCCGGACGAGCGGATGCCGGGCGTCCGGCGCAGCAGCTCGCGGAACAGCACCGTGATCTCGCGCCTGGCCAGGTGCGCGCCGAGGCAGAAGTGCGGACCGGGCCCGCCGAACCCGATGTGCGGGTTCGGATCGCGGAGGATGTCGAACTCCTCGGGGTCGGTGAACACGGACTCGTCGCGGTTGGCCGACCAGTAGTACAGGAGCAGCTTCTCGCCCTCCTTGATCTCGTGCTCGTTGAGCATGGTGTCGCGGGTGGCGGTGCGCCGCATCCAGATGACGGGCGACACGTACCGGACGAGCTCCTCGACGGCGCCGGGGGCGCGGGCGTCGAAGTCCTCGGTGAGGAGGGCCCGCTGGGCGGGGTCGCGGGTGAACAGGTCGAGGCCGTGCGCGATCGCGTTGCGGGTGGTCTCGTTGCCGGCGACGACCAGCAGGATGAAGAACGAGCCGAGCTCCTGGTCGGTCAGGGACTCGCCGTCGATGTTGGCGTTGACGAGCGCCGAGACCAGATCGTCGGTCGGGTCCTTGCGGCGCTGCCGTCCGAGATCCTCGACCAGGTTCTTGAGGGTCTCGCCCGCGTGGAGCAGCGCCATCGCGATCTCTTCGGGGTCCTCGGACGGGAGGTACTCGGTGTCGTTGCCGGCGAGGATGACGTTGGTGGCGTCGAAGACCGTCCCGTAGTGCTCCTCGGCGATGCCCATCATGTCGCAGATGATCTTCAACGGGAGCCGGGCCGCGATGTCCGCGACGAAGTCGCCGGTGCCGCCGCCCGCCGTCACGTTCTCGATGATCTGGGCGGCGACGGCCTCGACCTGGTCCTCGAACCGCTGGATCATGCGCGGGGAGAACGCCCGGGACACGATCCGCCTGATCTTGGCGTGCCGGGGATCGTCCATGCTGATCATCGAGCCGAAGTACTCGTGCAGGTCGCCGGGCATGTCCCAGATGCTGGTGGCGCCCTTGCCGGAGCAGAAGTCCTCCGGCCGGCGGGACGCCTCGACGACGTCGGCGTACCGGGTCACGGCGTAGTACCCGGGGCCCTGCGGCACGAAGACGACGTCGGGTTCCTCGAACCGCACTAACTCCGGATGCCGCCGCAAGGTCTTGAACGCCTCACGCCGGTGCTCGTGCGGACGCCGCCAGAACTCCCAGTCGGTCAGGTCGATGTCGTTGACGCTGAGCACCTGCCCACCACCTCATCGCTTCCGATCGTGATTCGGTTTACACGCAGCCTCTCAAAAGTAAAGCGACCCGCGCACCTCGCTCCCCGGCGTGACCCGCCTCACATTCCCCACGCCCAGGGCCCGCCCGCACCCTCGTGGGCTGCCGTGGTGCCCAGAGCGGCGGGGTAGCGTACCGGACGGTTTCTAGGAGGAAACATGGGCGACATCACGGCCGGGTCGGTCACGGCGAACGGGCTGGACTTCGGGTACCTCACGGCAGGCCCGGCGGAGGGCCCGCTGGCGCTGCTCCTGCACGGCTTCCCCGACTCGGCGCACACCTGGCGGCACCTCATGCCGGAACTGGCCAGCGCCGGATACCGCGCCGTGGCCCCGTTCATGCGCGGCTATGCGCCGACGTCCGTCCCGGAGGACGGTGCCTACCAGACCGGCGCCCTGGCCGCCGACGCCGTCGCCCTGCACGAGGCCCTCGGCGGTGGCCCCGACGCCGTCGTCATCGGGCACGACTGGGGCGCCTTCGCCGCCTACGGCGCGGCGAGCATCGCCCCCGGACGGTGGCGCAAGGCCGTCGCCATGTCCGTCCCGCCCCTTCCGGTGATGACCGGTGCGTTCTTCGAGTACGCGCAGCTCAAGCGCTCGTTCTACATGTTCGTGTTCCAGACTCCTCTCGCCGAGGCGGTCCTGGGACGTGCCTTCATCGAGGGTCTCTGGCGCGACTGGTCCCCGTCCAGCGAAAGCGAGATTGTGGATAACGTCGACCGCGTCATGGAGTGCCTGGCCACGCCGGAGAACGTCACCGCCGTGCTCGGCTACTACCGGGCGATGTTCGACCCGTCGCGGCACTCCGACCGCTACGCCGCGGAGCAGCAGGCCGTCTCCGAGCCGGGCGAGGTTCCCGTCCTCTACCTGCATGGTTCCGAAGACGGCTGCGTGGGCGCGGACACGGTCGCGCCCGGCGGCGACCTCAGCGGCGTCCAGGCGGCCCTACCCACCGGCTCCCGCGCCGCACTGGTACCAGGAGCCGGACACTTCCTCCAGCTGGACCGCCCCGCCGCCGTGAACAACCACATCCTCCACTGGCTGGCCTAGCGAGCTCGCCAGCGCGCCGGTGCGCCCCAATCGCGGGCGCGCCCTCACGAGTTCCCGGTGGGACGCACGAACCCAGTCGGGGCGCACCCTCACGAACCTAGGCGGGCGCGCCCGCACCCGTGCGATGGGCAAACTCCAGCAGGGGCGCGCCCTCACGGACCCCAGTCGCGGCGTGCCCTTAGTCCCCTCCCGGTTTGGGGTGTGGGGTTACGAGCCCCAGTCGGGGCGTAGGGGCATGTGGGAGGTGCCGTGGTCTCCGAGTTTCACGCCTAGGGTCTGGTGTAGCTGGATCCAGTTCTGGTTGAAGCCGAGCACGCAGCCCGCCATGTACACGCGCCACACGCGGGCGGTGCCCTCGCCGACCTCGGCGACTGCCTCGTCCCAGTGGTCGTCGAGGTTCTCGCACCAGCCGGTCAGCGTGCGGGCGTAGTGCTCGCGCAGGTTCTCCTGGTGGCGGATCTCGAAACCGGCGTCGTTCATCTGCATCTGGATGTAGCCGGGGCCCTCCAGCTCGCCGTCCGGGAACACGTACCGGTTGATGAACCCGTTCTCCTTGCGCGGCGGCGCGAGGTTGTCCGGACGGGTGATGGTGTGGTTGAGCATCCGCCCGCCCTTGCGCAGCTTCCCGTACAGGAACGAGAAGTAGGACGGCAGGTTCTTCTTCCCGATGTGCTCGGTGAGGCCGATGGAGCTGACCGCGTCGAAGCCGGTCTCGGTCACGTCCCGGTAGTCCAGGTGGCGGACCTCGGCCAGGTCGGACAGGCCGCGGTCGGCGATGGCCTTCTGCGCCCACTCGGCCTGCTGCTTCGACAGCGTGACGCCGAGCGCCTTGACGCCGTACTCCTTCGCGGCGTGCATGACCATGCCGCCCCAGCCGCAGCCGACGTCCAGCAGCCGCATGCCCGGCTTCAGCGCGAGCTTCTTCGCGACGAGGTCGTGCTTGTTGAACTGGGCCTCTTCAAGCGTCGCGTCCTCTCGGGGGTAGCACGCGCACGTGTAGGCCATGGACGGGCCGAGCACCCATTCGTAGAACGTGTTGGAAACGTCGTAGTGGTGCGAGATGGCCCTCGCGTCGCGCTTCTTGGAGTGCCGCAGCCACGACGGGATCCGGCTGAACGGCGCCTCCTGCGGCGGCGGGTCCAGCCGGCGCGTCATCGCGCCGCGCAGCAGCGGGTCGCCCAGGACCGCGCCGACGATCCGCGCCTTGTCGCGGGCCGTCACCTCGCCCATCACCTGCTGCATCGTCGTCAGCGCCGCGATCATGTCGCCGTGGATGTCGAGCATTCCGGTGACGTAGGCGCGGGCGAGGCCCAGCGCCCCCGGCGAGTGCAGCAGGTACGACACCGCGTACGGCGAGCGGACGTCGACCCGGATGTCCGCGCCGGGCACCCCGGCCCGCGAACCGTCGTACGCCGTGAACTCCACTGGCGCCTCAGCCCCGGCGAGTCGCTCGAAGACCCTGGCCAGCGTCATGGTGATCCCTCCTGTCTCTTCGCCCCGGTCAGGGCGGCGAACGCCGCCGTCCCCGCCGGGGCCCTCCCCCGATGCGGACGCCTGGTCAGCGCCCGCGTACGCACTTGTCGTAGAGGTCCAGCAGCCGCTCGCCGGGGTCGTAGGTCCCCTTGAGCCGCCGGTAGGTCTCCCCGTCGTAGTACCGCCAGAACTCGTCCCTGCTGTAAAAAGCAGTCGAGTAGAGGGACTTGTGGCCGTCAAGGGCGGCGACCCTGCGCTCGATGAGCCGGTTGTGGTACTCGGGGATCTGCCCCGGCGGGAGCCGGACCGTCCCCCAGAAGCCGACGTTCACGTACGTCCGGCCCTCGTCGAGCGGGTACAGCGGCCACCGCTCCTTCGCGCGGAGCGGGCACACCCAGACCGGGGTCATGCCGACCTTGTCGTGGAAGAACTCCAGGAACTCCGGCAGCCGCTCGACCGGCACCTCGATGTCCTGGATGACGTCCTCGCGCGGCCGGAGCCCCCGCCACCGCTCCGCCCGCGCGACGAAGTGGTACCGCCGGTCGTAGGCGACGAGCTTGCGGTACACGTCGGAGCGCTTGTACTTGTCGGGCCACAGCCGCCGGACGGTCGGGTTCTGGACGCCGAACGCGCCCGAGCACCAGAACCAGTCGGTGTCCCAGCGCCACAGGTAGTCGCGGACGGTCAGGAAGTCGACCGACCGTTCCCGGATCGACTTGTAGTAGATCTTCTGGCCGGTGTAGCCGGAGGTGTACGGGGCCGAGTCGGCGAAGAATCCGAGCGTGATGTACTGCTCGCCCGGGCCGAAGACGGTGCCGTCCATGAAGTCGACGGACTCGTCTTCGAACGTTCCCGTCTCGGTGATCTCGCCCATCACGCGCGACAGTTCGGCCGCGTCGTCGAACCGCAGGTGCCGCATCCGGACGTACGGTTTGACGGGCCTGAGCTCGATCTTCAGGCGGAGCGTGTAGCCGAGCGTCCCGTAGGAGTTGGGGAAGCCGTAGAACAGGTCGGCGTGCTCGTTGTCCTTCGTCGCGACGACGATCTCCCCGTCGCCGGTGAGGACTTCCATCTCCAGGACGGCCTCGTGCGGGAGCCCGTCGCGGAACGACGTCGACTCGATGCCGAGCCCGGTCACCGCGCCGCCGAGCGTGATCGTCTTCAGCTGCGGGACGACCGTCGGCATCAGCCCGTACGGCAGCGTCGCGTCGACGAGGTCCTCGTAGGTGGTCATGCCCTGGACCTGGGCGGTCAGCGCGTCGGGGTCGACGCTCAGGACCCGGTCGAACCCGGACACGTCCAGGCCGGGCGCGTCCGAGGGGTCGCGCCAGCGGAACAGGTTGGAGGTCCGCTTCGCCAGCCGCACCGGGGTGCCGGCCGGGATCGCCTCGTAGGACCTCCTGAGCGCCTCCACCGCCCGCTCGTGGTCACCCTTGATCGCAAGCTCCGTCATCTGCCCCTCCCGGACACAGTTAATCGATCATCCCATGCACGGTCCACATGACTCGGACGTTGGGGGAGTCACAGGATGGAAGGGGAATAAAGCCACAGGCGGATACATCGGCGTCGTTTCATCTCCCGGAGGCGACAGAACCGCAACAGTGCGGCCACGTCAACCTTTCCCCGAAGCCCCGTACCGACAAACCATGAACGCCTGTGCCGGGGATGACGCTACCTCACGAGGCGCAGGCTCCACCGGTAGCGGAACGGGCGTCCGGCGAGGGCGTAGACCGCCGCGACGGCCGACAGGATCCACGCCACCGCGTACACCACGCCGCCGACGCCGAACGTGACGGTCGTGAGCAGCAGCAGCGTCAGATGGAAGTTCACGGCCTGGACCGCGTGCTGCCGGACGTACGCGGACCGCTTGCCGCTCAGCAGCATCAGCACCAGCGGCCCGACGAACAGCGTCGGGACCGAGATGGCGTGCGCTGCGGCGGCGAGCATGCGGTCCTCGCCCGTGGGCGGCTCGCCGTACCCCGGCCGGCCGGGCGCCTGCCGGGGCGCGGGAACCAGGTCGCGGGTCACCGCGGCCAGGTCGTTCCGGGTCTTGGCGGTCATCGCCAGGTGCATCCGCATGTCGAACTCGTCGTGGTCGAGCCTCCCCTCGGCGTACGCGTCCTGAAGGCGCTCGATGACCGGTTCCCGTTCGGCGTCCGAGACCCTCAGATCCCCTACCGCGTAACTGCTGTCCATACCTTTCATGGTCGGTGGCGGCGCGGCACCGGGACATCAGGGAAGACCCTGAGGCTCCCCTGAATTCCGCTGGACGTACTCCTTCCCAGGCGTGAGCCGCCCGCCGAAGAGCTCCGACACCGTCACGAACTCGTATCCCTGCGCGGCCAGCCTGTCGATGATCTTCGGGACGGCCCGCACGGTCGTCCGGTGGATGTCGTGCATCAGCACGATGTAGCCCGGCTTCGCCGCCTCCAGGACCCGGCGCTCCACGTCCTGGGTGTCGCGGCTGTCCCAGTCCTGCGGGTCGACGGTCCACAGCACCTGCGCCAGGCCCATCTCCCGCGTGACCTCGGCCAGCCGCTTGGACGTCGACCCGTACGGCGGGCGCAGCATCGTCGGCGTGACCCCGGACGCCCGCCGGATCGCGTCCTGCGTCCTGGTCAGCTCGGAGCGGATCTTCTTCTTGGACGCCCTCCCGAGGTTCGCGTGCGTGTAGCTGTGGTCGGCGATCTCGTGCCCGGCCGCGCGCTCGCGCCGGACGAGGTCCGGATGCTCGGCGACGTTCTTCCCGATCACGAAGAACGTGGCCTTCACCCGGCGGGCGGCGAGGATGTCCAGCAGCTCGCTCGTGCTCGCCGCCGGCCCGTCGTCGAACGTCAGCGCCACGCACTTCGCGCGGGCGCAGTCGGGAGGCGGCGGCGCGGGCGGCGGCGCGGGCGTCTCGGGCGGTGAAGGGCCGTTCCGCTGCGCCGCGGCGAGCTCGACCTGCCGGGCGGACGGCCCCAGCGTGCTGAGCCCTCCGCAGACCGCGACCGCGAGAACCGCGGCCGCCCCTCGCCGGACCAGGTTCGGCCCGTCCATCAACACCCCCGCTGACAGTCCCCGAGCCGCCAGTCTAGGGCCCGCTCCCCCGCCCATCGCGGACGACGCCGCCGTGTCGGAAACCCGCCGCTGTGTCGGGAACCCGCGGACGCCGGATCATCGTTATCGTCGTACATCACAACCGGCCCGGAGCGGTTCCGGGGCGGCCACCAGACGACGGGGCAGGGCGATGAGGTTCCGGGACCGATTCGGGATCCGCAAGAACCGCGGACAAACGGTGACGAGACTCGACCGCGAGGCGACCGACGCCGACATCGAGGCGCTGATCGCCTTCGCCCGCTCCCGCCGCGGCGTCGAGTTCTTCGTCGAGCCGGAGACCTTCGCCACCGACACCACCGCCGTCGCCGTCGCCCACGACGGCGAGTGGACCCGCCGCCGTGTCGGCTCCCCCAAGGTCATCGGCAAGGTGGCCCGCGACCTCGGCCTGCCGGTCTACGACGTCCAGATCGTCGGCTACCCGCCCCGCATGCGCGCCTGGAACGAGCGCAACCC
>NZ_SMJX01000127.1 GCF_004348535.1 Actinomadura sp. KC216 | reverse complement strand
GTGACGGGGCCGTGCAGGATGCCGTCGCCCTGCGGCGCGAAGAGCTCCGGGCGGGTGAGGGCGTGGTGGACGTCGGCGTAGCGCAGCACGGCCCAGGAGCCGGGCCGGCCGGCCATGCGGCCGTCCAGCCAGACCACCGGGGTCTTCGCCCGGAGCCGTTCCAGCCGGTCGAACGGGACGCCGCGCGCGTAGGCGTCCGCGCAGTCGACGACCCCGGCGTCGGTGATGGGCAGCGCGCCTCGCCGTTGAGGCATGGGAACCTCCTCTGCAAGACGGACGCTAACGCGTCGCGCCCGGACCCTGAAAGGTCCGGATTCGGCCGTCCGTTAGACGCACGCCTTGCCGAGGGGGTCAGCCGGCGAGCCACTCCCCGGTCTCCACGCTGACGAGTCCGTGCCTGGCCGCCTCGATCACCGCCTCCCGCTGCGAGTGCACGCCCAGCTTGCTGAGCACGCTCTGCACGTGGCTGCGCGCGGTGCTGCGCGTCACCCCCATCGCCTTGGCGAGCGCCTGCGTCGACTCGCCGCGCGCGAGCCGCGTCAGGACCTCCCGCTCGCGCGGGGTGAGGAACCGGGCGACCTGCTGCGCCCGGCTGCGGGGCCGCGTCCCGCCGCGCCTGGCGGGCTGGTCGGTGACGACCTCGCCGCCCGCGACGCGCCGCAGCACGGTGAGGATGTCGCGGGCCTGCTGGCCCTTGTGCGCGAACCCCCGCACGCCCGCCTCGACGCCCGCGTCCAGCACCGGCTGATCAAGGAACCCGGTGAGGACGACGAACCTGGTGTGCGGGGACGCGGCGCGCAGCCTCGGCATCCAGTCGAGGGCCGTGCCGGTCGGGAACTGCAGGTCGATCAGGCACAGGTCGGGCTGCCTGATCCGCAGCAGGGGCATCACGTCGGCCGGGGAGTAGGCCACCCCGACGATGGTGTGCCCGGCGTCCGCCAGGACGAGCGACAGCGACTCGGCGAAGACCGCGTGGTCGTCGCAGATGACCATTCTCATGGATGGGGCCGCCAGTCGTCGGCGTGCAGGTCGGCGTGCCGCTCGGCGGTGTCCGGGGCCGCCGTGTCCGGGGCCGCCGTGTCCGGGGGCGGTGCCGCCGGAAGCAGGATCCGGACGCGCGCCCCGCCCATCTCGCAGGTGCGGATCTCCAGGCTGCCGCCGTACCCGGAGACGAGGTCGTGGACGATCCCGAGCCCCAGCGACGCGAGCCCGCGCCGCGCGGCCCTCGGCCTGCCGTGCCCCCGGGCCCGCGCCGCGGCGCTCTGGCCCGCGCCGAACCCGGGGCCGTCGTCGTCGACCTGGATGACGACCCAGCCGTTGTCGACCTCGACCCGCACGTCGACGCGCCCGTCCGCGACGCGGCAGGCGTTGTCGAGGACGTTGCGGACGGCGCGCCACAGGGCGACGGGGTCCATGTGCGCCCATGCCTCGCGGCCGCTGAAGCCGAACTCGTGCGGGGTGGCGAGCCGCATCGCGGTGACGATCTCGGCGGTGAGGTCGTCCACCCGGAGCCGCTCCGGGCTCGGGGGCGGGCGGTCGCCGTTCTCGTCGTCCGCGTCTTCGTCGAGGCGGCGCAGCAGATGGTCGAGCCACCGGGTCTCGCCGAGCAGCTGCTCGATGCGGGCCCGGCTGGTGTCGCCGACGTCCTCCGCGACGGCGACGGCGGAGGCCAGCATGATGATCGTGCCGAGTTCGTGGTGGATGTCGTGCCGGAGCCGCCGCCGCCACAGGACGTGCGGCCCGCCGGTCGTCGTTTCGCCGTTCGCTGATTCGCCGGCGGCGGGGAGCTCGTCGCCGGGCCCTGGTTCCCGAGGCCCTGTGCCCGCGAGCGTGCCCACGCCCGCGGGAGGTTCCGCCGGAGAAAACCGAGACCACCCGTTGTCCATGGGTCCCCCCGTACGTTATTCATGCACCGTCCTAAACGTTCTCTCTGTGATACGCACGATGTCCAGGAAATGGCCGAAACGGACCACTATCTGTCCAGAACCGGACACGCACCGCAGCGGGTGAACTTTACTGATTGACAGCACGTCCGGGTCAAGATTGTCAGTTCCCCCTGTCACATCCGGGCGCTTTTCATTCATGCCTACGGCGTAGCCGCTTTGCGCATTCGGGCGGGTGCGCCCGCGGCCCGCTGGAGGGACAGTCGGCACATGCCGAAGGTCACTTTTCTCGGACATGCGGGGATCGCGGTGGACGCGGCCGCGTTCCACCTGCTCGCGGACCCGTGGCTCGCTCCAACGGGGGCCTTTCTCGGAGCCTGGCACCAGTACCCGAGAAACGATCACCTCGACCCCGCCGCGGTGCTCGACGCGGACTGGATCGCCGTCTCGCACGAGCACCTAGATCATTTCGACCCGTGGGTGCTGGACCGGCTTCCGGGCAGGACCCGAATCCTCATTCCGCGCTATCCGGGACCGGCCTTCCGCGAGCGCATGGCGGCCGCCTCAGGCGGCCGGCAGATAATCGAGCTGACGGCATGGGAGAAATTCCCGCTCGACAATCGGGGCTCCTGGATCACGGCGATTCCGGAACTGTCCCCGATGTGCCATGACGCCGCCTTTCTCGTCGTCGCCGACGGCCGCGGGATCCTGCACGGCAACGACGCCCGGCTCACCGCCGCGCAGGCCCGCCGCGCCAAGCACCTCGCGGGCGGGCGGCTCGACCTGATGGCCGTGCAGGCGTCCGGGGCGTCCTGGCATCCGATCTGCTACCGGTACCCGGCCGCGGAGATGGCGAAGATATCCATGGACAAGCGGGTGTCGAAGCTCCGCGCGGTGCAGCGGCTCGTCCGGCAGACCGCGCCCGAACTGGCCGTCCCGTTCGCCGGGCCGCCCTGCTTCCTGGACGCGGAGGTCGACCATCTGAACTGGGTGCTCGGCCAGGAGGACGGCGCGTTCTGCGACCCCGAAGCGGCCATGGAATGGCTGCGCGAGCACCTGCCGGGCCAGCGCTGGGACGCCTTCAAACCCGGCGACGCCATCGACCTCGACACCGGTGAGATCACCCGCGACCCGGTCTCGGCGGAGTTCTCCTTCGCCGACGCCGACCGGGCCGACTACCTCAAGCGGTACGCGGCCGACCGCGCGCCCGCCATCGCCGGGGTGATGGCGATGAATCCGGAGCCGGGCCCCGGCCTTTTCGACAGGTTCGCCGCCCATTTCGAGTATCTCGGCGGGCTCAGCGACTATTTCCTGCGGCAGATATCCATGACCGTGCGGTTCGAGGTCACCGGCCCGAACGGCGGCGTCTGGGACGTGGACTTCGGCCCGGACGGCGTCCGGGTGGCCGCGGCATCGGAGGCCGTCCGCCCGCACTACCGGATCACCACCGCCGGACGCTGGATCGAGGGCGTCCTCGCCGGGCGGATGGCGTGGGAGGACCTGCTCATCTCGTTCCGCCTCAGCCTCTACCGCGACCCCGACGTCTACAACGACTACCTGGTCGGCCTGCTCAAGCACGCCAACGCGCCCGCGCTGGAGGCCGTCGAGGAGTACGAGACCGGGCGCGACGAGTCCGAGCGGATCACCGTCTCCTGCGACGGCGCCCGCTACGACATCCCGCGCTACTGCCCGCACGCCGGCGAGGACCTGTCGGTGGGCGCGGTCGTGCGCGACGGGCGGATCCACTGCCTCGCCCACAACTTCGCCTTCGATCTGGCCTCCGGCGAATGCGTCAACGCCAGAGCCGCAAATCTTACCAGCCGGAAAGTGACCTGAATCACCGTGCGAGCGTGCAATCCCCGAGGCAGGTGGGGCGTGTCTGACATGGGACCTACGTCGTGTCGTGTTAGGTTTCCAGCCTGCTTGTCTGGGGGGATTGAAGAGTGCGTGGTTTGAGCCGGAGGCGGCTCGGTCTGCTGGCCGTCGCCTTCGTTCTTGTCATCGGTGTGATGGAAGTCCTGGCGCTGAAGATCGGGTCGCTGGACTTCCCCGTCCCGTCGTCCGGTGCGGGACATCCGGCCGTGGCCGAGAATCCGGGAGGGAAATAGCCCCGCTCGGCGGGACCGCTCAGCGGGACCGGTAACGGGCCTTGATGAGGCTCTGCAGGTCGGGGTGGGCGCCGCCGGTGGCGTCCGCGAGGGTGGGGCAGGCCCACTCGTCCTGGTGGCCCCAGGAGTAGGTGATCTCCAGCGGGGGGCGCGGCGCGAGGCGGTCCCAGCGGGCGAGGATCTCGCGGAACTGGGCCCGCGTCGGCAGCCAGTACTGCTTGTCGCCGCTGGAGCAGCTCTGCCCGAACGCCTGCAGGACGGGCGCCACCCGTGAGCGCGGGATGCCCGCGTCGTCCGCCAGCCGGACCATCCGGTCGATCGCCCCGATGTCGCAGCGCTCCTGGGCCCGCGCCGAGCCCTTGCACGGGTAGGGGTCGAGGCCGACCAGGTCGACGCCGGCGCGTTCCGGCGTGAGCGGCCCCATCGGCCAGTCGGTGAGCGAGATGAACGAGACCTGGCCCGGCGCGTGCCGCCGGAGGTGGTCGGCGCGGCGGCGGATCTCCTTCGCGATCCCGGGGCATTCGGCGGGGTTCGGCTCGTCCGACAGGTACCAGCCGTAGACCCTCGGGTCGCGCCCGAACCGCTGGACGGCCCGGGTGAACGCGGGGAAGTCGAGCTCGAAGTCGCCGCAGGTGAAGTTGCCGACCCACAGCATCGCCCGCATGCCGGCCGGGACCCCGGCGACGAGCGCGTCGTCCGGCTGCACGTCCACGAGGTCGTAGCCGAGCGCCCGCAGCCGCGGGTAGTCGGCGGGCTCGGTGTTCAGCGCGAGGCGGCGCGTCCCGCCCGGCCCCTTCGCGGGCGCGCCGGGCGAGGCGAGCGGCCCCCGGTACGTCTCGCGGCCGGACGGCTCCCCGCGCGCGTAGACCAGGAGCCCCGCGAGCAGCGGCGCGATCAGCGCGGCGATGGCCGTGATCTGGAACCGGACGTCCCGGAAGTCCATGCGCTCACCTTTCCGGCACGCCCTAGGCGGCGGACCCGGGCTCCTCGGCGGGATGCGCGGCGTCGAGCGGCGGGGCCATCTCCGTCACCTTCCCGTCCGCCGATACCCGCAGCGGCGGGACCGTGAACCCCAGGACGTACCAGACCGTCTGGGCGAGCGTCCGGAGCGTCGCGCGCATCGACGGGTCGCTCAGGTACACCGCGTCGACCGCGGCCTGCGCGGGGGCGAGCCGCTCGACGTAGAACGCGAGGTCGACCTCCTCGCCGGGCGGCAGGACGTCGCAGTCCCGGAACCGGACCTGGGACACGCCCGTCATCCCCGGCCGGTGGTCGAAGACCCACCGCCAGCGCGCGTCGTAGTACACCGCGAGGTCGTAGGTCTCCGGGCGCGGCCCGACGAGCGTCATGTCGCCGCGCAGCACGTTCGCGAGCTGCGGCAGCTCGTCGAGGTAGAAGCGGCGCAGCACCCGGCCGACCCGGGTGACCCGCGGGTCGCTGGTCGCGGTGACCTTCATGCCGTCGGCGTCCTGCCGCATCGTCCGGAACTTGTAGATGGTGAAGGGCCGGCCGCCCTGCCCGACCCGGGTCTGCCGGAAGATCCCCGGGCCCCGGCTCGTCAGCCGCACCAGCGCGTAGACGAGTACCAGCGGGACGGAGAACATCAGCAGCCCGGCCAGCGCCCCGGCGATGTCCAGTGCCCGCCGGCCGCGCGAGGGCGCGATGCCGTCGCTCGGTTCGACGGGACGGGCGATGAGGTCCTCGGACATGGTCACCCCTTGTTCCTGACGTGCTGGAACCAGACCAGCAGAGCCGCCGTGGTGGCGACGAAGGAGACGGACGTCGCGACGGCGGCGCCCCCCGCGCCGTGCGCCGGGATCAGGACGATGCCGAGCACGACGACGACCAGCAGGCCGATGCCCTGCCCGGTGGACGCGGCCCCCGGCCGCCCGACCCCGTACAGGTAGGCCATGACGAGACCCGTCACACCGAACGTGACGACTCCGGCGAGACGGATGTAGGTGGGCACGACCGCGTCGTCGAACACGTCGCCGAACACCCACGGCAGCGCCGTCCCGGCGATGAGCGCGAGCGGCAGCGCGGCCAGGACGGAGATGCCGAGCGCGGGCAGGATGAGCGCGGCGGTGCGGCGCGCGGCGCTCTTCTTGTCCTCCCGCGCGAAGTCCGGGTACAGGACGTAGTTCACGGCGAGGCCGGGCAGCTGCACCAGCTCCGCGAACTTGCTCGCGACCGTGTAGACGCCGAGGACCTTCGGCCCGGCGAGCGCGCCCAGCAGCGCCATGTCGAAGCGGAGCTGGAGCAGGTCGATGAGCTGGCCGACGTAGCCGCGGAACCCGTATCCGGCGATCGACCTGCCGAGCCGCCGGTCCGGTCGCCCCCAGCCGCGGAAGAACCCGCGCCCCGCCAGCCGCCGCGCGATCCACGCGGCGGCGGCGATGTCGGCGAGCACGAGCCCGGCGACGAGGGCGCCCGGCCCGTGCCAGCCCAGCAGGATCACGACGTAGATCGGCAGGAACACGAACTCCTCGACGGCGATGGCGAGGCTCGCGCCGTGCGGGTCGTCGGTCCCCTGGAGGAGGCCCTTCCCGACGGACACGAACCCCTGCGTGAACGACGGGACGGCTGCGGCGAGCGTCACCCAGATGCCGAACGACTTGAAGAACACGAGGAACAGCAGCGGGCTCAGCGCGAGCCAGCTCACGCCCGCGAGGACCGCGCCGATCACCGTCAGCCAGGCGAGCGTCGGCCGGACGCGGCTCTGGTCGCGGTCGCCGCGCGCCAGGAAGTAGGGCGCGGCGGCCGGGAGCCCCGCGTTCGACAGGTGGCAGAGCAGTCCCGGCAGGATCCGGACGAGGGTGAACGCGCCGACGAGCTTCGGCCCCCCGACCCGCGCGACGAGGACCGTCGCGAGCCCGAGCGACGCCAGCGCCCCCACCCGCGCCGCCATGTTCCCGGCGACGAGCGAGACGAGCCGTTTCCGGACGGCCTTCATCGCGTCGCCCTTGGAGTCGGGCGGCGCGGCGGCGACCGTCGTGGCGCGCGGGCTCATCTCGTGTTCCGAAGCTTTCCGCAGGTCGGGAACGAAGTTCACCTGCGGCCCCAACGCCAGTGGGCGATGCGGCCGCCGGGCGCGGCGGCCGAACAGGTCCAGGGCGGCGATCAGGCCGAAGATCGCGAAGCCGTGCCGGTAGTGCAGGACCTCGTAGAACAGGGCGCAGATGAGGAACACGGCGATGAGCGCCCCGAACAGCTCGGGATGCGGGACGAGCCGCGCGTACTCGGGCCTCAGCGCGTCCCGCCGGGCGATCCGCACGCACATCAGCACCAGCACGGACACCATGAGGATCAGCGCGAGGCCGCCGATGAACCCGCGTTCGAGGACGGACGCGATGTAGTCGTTGTGCGCCTCGCGGACGTAGGTCTCCTGCCGGAGGAGCATCTGCGTCTCGGTCTGCGCGGCGCCGATGCCCCACGGATGGTCCTGGGCCACGATCATGTGCCAGGTCGTGGTGAAGACGGTGCTGCGCGACTCGGTGCTCTCCCCGGTCGTCCGGCCGATGGAGTCGCGGAGGATCGGGGACATCTCGCTGGCGCGGTCCAGGTACGGCTGGACGTCGATCTGCGTGATCCCGGCGACCGCGCTGCCGCCGAAGAAGGCCGCGGCGGCGCCGACCGCGACGGCGTGGTGCGCCTTCCCTTCGCGGAACAGCCGGAACAGGTAGCCGAGCAGCAGCGCGCAGCAGAGCGCGAGCAGGCCGCCGTTCGAGCCCGTCAGGAGCTCGGCGGCGATGAGGATCCCGCACACCGTCCAGCGCTGCCACTTCTTCTCAGGGAAGCGGGTGGCGCGGGCGATGAAGAAGACGCAGATGAACCAGTTGGCCGTGTAGTTGGCGTCCCCGAAGGTGAACTGGAGCCGCTCGCCGTCGACCTGCTTGCCGGACAGCGCGTCGTTCCCGATCGCGAAGCCGGTCATCATGACGAGCGCGTAGAGCGTGCCGATCCAGACGAAGGCGCGCAGCGCGACGCGCAGGAGGGACGGGTCGCGCCCGAGGTTGGCGACGCAGACCGCCCACAGCAGGACGAACACGTCCTTGACGAGGGTGAGCACGCCGACGTCGTCGTTGGCGAGCGCGGCGATGCCGCCCGCGAGGACCGTGAGCAGGGTGGGCAGCAGGAACGGCCACCGGACGGGCAGCTGCCGCGTCCCCGCCCACAGGAACGTCGTGATGACGAGCACGATCAGCACGACGTCCGGTATCGCGGTGTTGCCGGGGCCGGGCGCGAGCCCGGCGGGCATCAGCATCGGCAGCGACGCGATGCCCGCGACGAGGGCGACCGCCTCCGGCCGCCACCGCCGCCGGGGCTCCGGAGGTTCCAGGGGCGGCGCCGGGGCCGGCGCCGCCCGGGTCGCGGTGACCGTCATGACCGCTGGTAGGGCCGCCTGGACGTGCCGCGGTACGTCTCGTCCAGCACCGTGCCGAGGTGGGCGGGGGAGAACCAGTCGCCGACCCGGCCGCGGGCGCGCTCGGCCATCCGCTCGGCGGCGGCCGGATCGTCCAGCATGGCGGCGATGGCCCCGGCGAACCGCTCCGGGTCCTCCGGCGGGACGAGCAGGCCGGTCTCGCCCGCGAGGACGAGGTCCTGGTTGGACGGGACGGCCGTCGCGACGAGCGGGATCCCGGCGCTGATCGCCTCGACCAGCGCGCACGGCAGCCCCTCCCAGCGGCTCGCCATCGCCATCAGGTCGAACGCGGGCAGGACGGCGGCGACGTCGTCGCTGTGCCCGAGCCAGCGCATCCGGTCCCCGACGCCGAGCCTCGCGGTGAGCTTCGCCAGGTCGTCCGCCATGGGGCCGCCGCCGACCCACAGCCCGAACACGTCCTCGGGCAGCCGGGCGAGGGCCTTCACGAAAATCTCGGGGCCCTTCTGGAAGGTGAGCCGCCCGACCGACCCGACGACCTTCACGCCGAGGGGCAGGTCGAGGCGGCGCCGCGCCTGCGCCCTGGAGCCGGGGGCGGTCGCGTACGCGTCGACGTCCACGGCCGGCCACGACAGCCGCACCCGCTCCGGCGTCGCGAGCCCGAGCCGCAGCGCGGTCGTCACCGTGTCCGTCCCGACCCCGAGGAACGCGTCGGTGTGCTTCGCGGCGATGCGTTCGAGGCGGATGTAGGCGGTGCGCCGCGCCCACGACTGGAACTCGTGGAACGGGAACCCGTGCCAGGTGTGCACGATGCGGGGCACGCCCGCGCGGGCCGCCGCGAGCCGCCCGATGACGCCCGCCTTGGACGAGTGCGTGTGGACGACGTCGTACCGCCCCTCCGCGAGCACCCTCGTCAGGGTCGACAGGGCGGCGAAGTCGTCGCGCGGCGAGATCTGCGGCACCAGCGGCCCCACCTGGACGACCTCCATCCCGGCGCGGTGCGCGTCCGGCGTGAGGTCCCCGGCGGCGGCGTTCGCCACGGCCTCCTCGCCGTGCAGGACGGTGCCGCGCCCGGCGGACGGCTCGCTGTCCATGCCGACGCCGCCGGTCACGATCGCCCGCTCGTAGGTGCCGTCCGGCAGCGCCAGCGCCCCGTTCAGCGCGACCCGCCCGCCGCCGCCGTTGAAGCGGGTGATCACCTGCGCGACCCGCAGCTTCCTACCTGTTGTCATGGATCACCTCACAGGCCGGGAGGGGGCGCCGCGGCGGCCGGTACTCGGGCAGGAGGCGGCGCAGCAGCAGCCGCACCCCGTCCGCGTCGCCCGCCTCGGCCGCCGCCGCGAGCGCGTCGAGCAGCCGCGGCAGCCCGGCGGGCGGCGGCGCGGCCCGGGTCCCCCAGATTTTCGGATGGGCGGTGCGGAGCCGCGGCTCGGAGTCGGCGAACGCCTTCTCGGCGAGCTTCTCGCCGGGCCGCAGCCCGCTGAACCTGATCGTCACCGCGGGCGAGTGGAGCTGCGCCGCGTACCGCTGCACGAGATCGACCACCGGGACGGGCCCGCCGAGGTCGAGCGCGAACGTCTCGGCCTCCTCGGCGAGCGCCGCGGCCTCGATCAGCAGGCCCGCCGCCTCCGCCACCGTCATGACGTGCCGTGCCGCCTCCGGATGCGCGACCGTGATGACCTCCCCGGCCGCGATCCGGGGCGCGAGCGGGCCGAGCGGCGCGCCCGGCGCGCCGATGACGTCGCCGACCCGGACGGCGGCGAAGCAGGTCGGGCCGCCCGTCGCCGTCCGCAGCAGCAGCTCCCCGAGCCGCATCGTCGCGCCCAGCACCGACGTCGGCTCCGCCGCCCGGTCGGAGGAGACGAGCACCAGGCGCCGCACCCCGTGCCGCACCGCGCTGTCGACGACGTGCCGGGTGCCGAGCACGTTGTCGGCGACGCCACGGCACGGATCGTCCTCGACCGCGGAGAGCCGGTGCAGGCCCGCCGCGTGGAAGAGCAGCTCGGGCCGTGCGTCCCCGACGACGGCGTCGACGCGGTCCGCGTCCCGCACGTCCGCCGCGGCGAGGGTGACCCGGCAGCCGCCGGGCTCCCCGGCCAGCTCGCGGGCGAGCCGCTCCAGCCCGCGCCCGTCCTTGTCGACCAGGCACAGCGCGGCCGGGCCGAGCCGCCGGACCCGCCGGCACAGCGCGCCGCCGACCGTCCCGCAGGCCCCCGTGACGAGCACCCGCCGGCCGCGGACGAGGCGCCGCCCGCGCGGGTCGGCGAGCACGATCTCGTCCCGGTCCAGCAGCAGCGCGAACGGCCCGGCCGGAGGCGGCGCCACGCCGTCCGCGGCGGGCACGGCCGCCCGGCGGGGCCGGTGCGGCGGGAACCAGCGCACGTCAGCTCCGCGCCCGCAGCGCCTCGGCGAGGGCGGCGACGACCCTGTCCTGGCCGTCCGCCGACAGGCCCGGGTAGAGCGGCAGCGACAGCAGCTCCTCGCCGACCCGGTCGGTCACGGGCAGGTCCCCGCACTCGTCCTCGCCGAGGATCTGCCGGTAGGCGGTCAGCTGGTGCGCCGGGATGAAGTGGACGGACGTCCCGACGCCCGCCGCCTGCATCGCGTCGCCGACCGCGTCGCGGTCCGGGACCCGCACCTGGTAGAGATGCCACGCGTGCTGGATGCCTTCGAGGCTGTTCCGCCCCGGCAGGACGACCCCGGGCACGTCGGCGAGCGCCTCGTCGTAGCGGGCGACGAGCTCCGCGCGGTCCTTCTGCCAGCCCGGCAGCGACCGGATCTGGGCGCGGCCGATCGTCGCCTGGACGTCGGTCATGTTCGCCTTCAGCCCGATGGCCTTCACGTCGTACCGCCAGCTCCCGCCCGGCAGGTACCGCCTCCACGAGTCCTTGCTCATCCCGTGCAGGCGCATCGACCGGACCCTGTCGGCGAACTCCTCGTCGCCCGTCGCGACCGCGCCGCCCTCCCCGATCGGCATGTTCTTCGTCGCGTAGAAGGAGAAGCACGCCGCGTGCGACTGCGACCCGACGGGCTTGCCGCCGCGCGCCGCGCCCGGCCCGTGCGCGGTGTCCTCCACCACCCTCGTCCGGGCGAGGCCGGCGGCCTCGGCGAGCGCGGGCACGTCCACCGGGTAGCCGCCCTGGTTCTGGGTGACCATCGCGGCGGGCTTCACCCGGGCGGCGGCCGCGGCGACCGTCTCCGGGCTCAGGACCAGCGTCTCCTCGTCGATGTCGGCGAACACGGGACGGTGCCCGGCGTGCAGGATCGCGTTGATCGCGCCGCAGAACGTCAGGCTGGGCGTCAGCACCGGCGACCCCGGCGGCAGGTCCATCGCGCGCAGGCTGAGCTCCAGCGCGCTCGTGCACGAGGCGACCGCGACGACGTGCGCGGCGCCGAGATGGTCGGCGAACTCCTGCTCGAACGCGGCGGTCTCCGGGCCGGTGGTGAGCCACCGGGAGTCGAGCACCTTGGCGACCGCGTCGGGCACCCCGTCGGTGAGCGGCGGGACGCAGAACGGAACGGCTGAACTCATCTGGTTGCTCCTAGATGTCGCGCGCCCTGCCGGGCCTGCGGGATGTGGTGGAACGGGACGTCGTCTTGCGGGACGGTTTCGTCTTGCGGGACGCGGCCACGACGCCGAGCAGCGGCCACCCGGACGCGGCGACCAGGTCGCGGACGGTCTCCAGCCCGGACACCGTCGTCACCGGCCCGACCGCCACGACCACGCCGACCGTCTCGTCCGAGCCGGGGTCGATGTCCTCGAACGCGTGCACGTGGCACAGCCGGCGGACCGGCACCGGCTGGGTGATCTCCGACGGGGACGCCTCGCCGGACTTCTTCGTCATGACGGCGGTGCCGGCGCCGGCGCGGACCACGGACGCGCTCTTCTTGCCGCCGGGCCCGCCGCTGTTGAGGGAGGGGCCGTCCGTGTCGTCGTCCTCCGCGGCCTCGGCGTGCGCCGACGCGGACGGGACGGCCCGCGTGTCGTCCCCGTACACCGCCGACGCCACCGCCGACACCAGCTCGGCGGGCAGCGGCCCGGGCGCGCCGACCAGCGCGACCCGCCCGACACCCGACCGCCTGGCCGCCAGCCGCACCCGGCGGCCGAGGTCGGCGAGCTGCGCGGGCCCACGGTCGGCCCAGCCGAGCAGCGGCACCCCGAGCCGCCGCGCGACCCGCCGCTGCCCCGGGATCGTGGGCCGGACCATCTCCGCGACGACCGCGATCAGGATCCCGCCGACCAGGCCGACCAGCCCGGCGATCGCCGACATCATCACGGTCGGGTCGGTCTTCGGGGCGAGCACCGCGGGCTGCACGACCGTCGCCGTCCCGGCCGAGGTGAGCTGCGTCAGCAGGGCCGAGCGGTCCGACCGCAGGTCGGCCAGCTCCGTCTGCACCCGCTCGCGCTCGTTGGCCGCGTCGATGTCCGGCACCGGCTGCGCCGCCGCCCGCCGCGACAGCGGCCCGAGCCGCTTCTCCAGCTCCCGGACGCGCTTGTCGATCTCGGCCATCCGCTGCCTGATTGACCCCTGGTTGGACTCGTTGATCTCCCGGACGACCGCGGTGCCGATCGCGTCCGTCAGCGTCCGCGCCACGGCCGGGTCGGCGTCCTTCACCGACAGCTCCACGACCGTGGACGTCCCGAGCCCGGACACCCCGATGGCCTTCGCCACCTTCTGCGCCGACCGGTCGATCCGGTTCTGCCGCAGCACCTCGCGCAGCAGGGTGTCGCTGGTCGCGAACGCCTTCACCTGGCTGACGACGATGCTCACGCCTGCGTCCCCGGTCGCCGCGTCGGTCGCCGCGCCGCCGGACTGCAGCCGGGACTTCGCGACCGACGGCGGCTCCTGCCCGCTCATCAGCAGCGCCACCAGCGCCAGCGGGAGAACCGTCATGACCAGCAGGAGCGCCCAGTAGCTGCGAACCACCCGCGCGGCGACTTCGTCGATCTCCACGATCTTCCCTCCGGGTTCCGTGAATGCTTTTCGTCCTCGGGGGGCCTGGACGGTGGCGCCTTCACGGACAGGCCGGACGACAAGCATTCAAGGGCGAGCGTAAGAACGGGGATTCGCGGAGCAATCGCGCAAAAGACGACCTCGGACTACGCCGTTTGCATCAGGCCGCCGCGCCCGGTCATCCGTCCGAGGGACGCATCCCGGCGCGCATCGCGAGCGTGATCGCCTCCAGCGCGGAATGCATGCCGAGCTTCGCCAGCAGGTTCTGCGTGTGGGTGCGGACGGTGTTCGCCGACAGCCCGAGCCGCTCGGCGATCTCCGCGCGGCCGAGACCGTCGACCATGCACTGCAGGACCTCCCGCTCCCGCGGCGTCAGCCCGGCCAGCAGCCGCGCCCCGCGGTCCTGCTCGCCGCCGTCGCGCAGCAGCCGGCGCAGCACCTCGCCCAGCAGGTCCGGCGGGATCCAGCCGCCCCGCCACGCCGCCGACCGGATCACCTGCGCGACCAGGTCGGCGCTCTCGGTCTTCTCCAGCCAGCCCACCGCGCCCCGCCGGACGGCCCGCACCATCGTGTCGAGGTCGCTCATCGCGGTCAGCATCACGACCCGGACCTCCGGATCGGACTCGCGGACCCGGTCCAGCACCTCCAGCCCGCTCTCCCCGCCGAGCGTCACGTCGAGGACGAGCACCCGCGGGCGCTCGGTGGCGGTCAGCGCGAGGGCGCGCCGCACGTCGGCGGCGATCGGGAGGATCACCAGATCGGGTTCGCGGTCCAGCCGGGCCGCGAGGGCCTCGGCGAACAGCGCGTGATCGTCCACGATGAGGACGCGGATCGGTTCCATCCACCGACCATGACCGGCCCCGGCGCCCGGCGGATCCTGCAAACGCTGTACTCGGCCGGACGGCGGCCGGGAGCGGACACGGGCGTTTCCGCGCCCCGGCAGAAAGTCGCGTGCGCGGACGCAGGTTCGCGGCGCGAGGTTCACTCCCGTCCGAACTCGGTCACGGGGAGTGCGGGACGTTGACCGGGCGCGGTCGCCTGCTGATTCTGATGCCTGTCATTCGACAGGCAATCAGGGGATGGTCCATGAAAGTCCTGATCACCGGGGGAGCCGGGTTCATCGGAAGCACGATCGCCTCCGCCTTCGCCGAGCGCGGCGTCACGCCCGTCGTGCTCGACAGCCTCGTCACGGGCCGGCCGGAGTTCACCGACGGCAAGATCTTCTACCGCGGCGACATCGCGGACGGCGACCTGGTCGACGAGGTCTTCCGGGCCCATCCCGAGATCGTCGCGACGGTCCATTGCGCGGCGCTGATCGTCGTGCCCGACTCGATGGCGGACCCGCTCCGCTACTACCGCGTCAACCTCACCAAAACGCTCGACCTCGCGGGCCATCTCGTCCGCAACGGCTGCGATCGGATGATCTTCGCGTCCACCGCCGGAATGTACCGGCCCGAGCCGGACCTCTCCGTCACCGAAACGTCGGCGCTGGAGCCCCAGAACCCGTACACCCGCTCGAAGATGATGGCCGAACTCCTCCTCCAGGATTTCTGCAAGGCGTACGGCCTCCGCGTCATCTCCCTCCGCTACCTCAACCCGATCGGCGCGGACCCCCAGCTCCGCACCGGATTGCAGAACAGCAAACCGACCCACGCCCTGGGCAAGATGATCGAGTGCCACGCCCACGGGACACCGTTCACGATCACGGGCGTGGACTGGGAGACCCGCGACGGCACCGCGATCCGCGACTACATCCACGTCTGGGACATCGCCCGCGCCTTCTACGAGGCCACCGCCCGCTTCGACTCGATCCTTCCGCCGCGCGACGAGGGCTCCGGCTACGAGGTCATCAACCTCGGCACCGGCGGCGGCACGACGGTCCGCGAACTCGTGGAAGCGTTCCGCGAGGTGGTAGGCGACGCTTTCCAGGCCGAAGAGGCCCCGGCCCGCCCCGGCGACGTGGTGGGCGCTTTCGTCAACCCCGCAAAGGCCTCGGAATTGCTCGCCTGGAAACCGGAATACACCATCGAGGACGCGATCCGCCATTCCCTCCAATGGGCCGAACGCCGCCGAGAACTAGACGTGGCCTAGCCCCGCACAAAACCCGTCCGGTCCTCCCAACACCACCCGGGAGGACCGGACACACCGGTTGTCAGGGGCGGGTGGCGGCGGTTATGAACATTGGGAGGGCGAAGAACAGCCGGCCGTTCTGGCCGCGTTCTTGCTGCTCGGCTATCCAGGCTTCGGCCTGTGCTTCGGTGATCGCGCCTACCGACTGCACCTTGGTGGCGAGGTCGGTCAGGACGGGCAGCATCGCCGGGCCGGTGGAGATCGAGGTGTGGACCTCCATTTTGACGTCGGCGAAGCCCTCGTCCAGGAGCAACTGGCGTTGGCGCCGGACGACGCGGGGCGTGGGGATCATGTCGGCGCGGGCGTGCACGATGGTGCGGGTGAGCGCGGCGTCGTCGGACTCGATGAGGAGGGTGTCCCAGTCCTGTCCGATCAGCACGATGCGCCCGCCGGGGGAGAGCACGCGCCGTGCCTCGGCGACCGCGCGGGCCGGGTCGTCCAGCGTGTGGTACACCTTGTCGGCCCGGTAGCCGTGCACCGAGGCGTCCTCGAAGGGCAGGTCGTAGGCGTCCGCCACCCGGAAGTCCGCACTGGGCCAGCGCTCCCTGGCTAGGCTGATCATCCGCTCGGCAGGGTCGATCCCGACCGCCCGCGCGCCCTGCTCGTCCATCTCCGCGACCGCACGCCCGGCCCCGCACCCGACGTCGACCACCGCCGCGTCCGGAGCGAGGTCGAGCAACTCGTAGGAACGCGTGCGCAACTCGCGCATAGCGGGGGTGTTCTCCGCGATGTCGAGTTGGGCAAGGAGCGCGTCAGTTCTATCTGCCGTCTGCTGGTCCACAGCCGAATTCTGCGCCTTGAAGCGCACATAAAGTCAAGCACCCCACACGTCCCAGCAGCCATCACCGACCGCACCACTGACGCCTAGTCGTGGAGCTGGCGGGCCAGGTCGGCGGCGGTTCGGGCCTCGACCAGGCGGTCAGGGAGGAGTGCCCACAGTGAGCCGCTCCATTCGCCGTGCCAGAAGCAGATGCCCGGGAAGGCGTGGCGAAGGTCGTCGAGGGCCTGGTCGATGTCGAGATCGATTTCCAGGCGGCCTGCCGGACGTACCGGGGCGGGGCAGGTGCTTCTGTGGCCGTACCGGGACTCGGGAGCGTGGGTCATCGTGATTTTTCCGACCGCGCCAGCGGCTACCAGGTGGACGGGAACATGCGGTGCCTGAGAAGGCCGTCCACCTGGTCGGCGACCTGCTTCGGGTCGCCGCAGGGGCAGAGGTAGCCGTACCTGCCGCGCCCCGCCTCGTAGTAGGCCCAGTCCCCGCCGGGTACGGCGCGGACGTGCACGGCGACGCGGACGTGGCGGTCCGGGCCGAACGCGAACACCCACAGGACCGGGGGGTGGGTGGGGAACTCGTCGGCCTGGTAGAGCTTGATGCACCGGTAGCCCATGGGCGTGATGGTCGCGGCGAGCAGGTCGAGATGGTGGATGGCCGTGGCGCGTCCCAGACGGGTCCGCCACCTCAGCAGGTGGCGGCCCGCCATGGCGCTCAACGGGCGCAGCGGGCCCATACGAGCTTTCCCTCCTCGCCGAGACGCCGGGCACCCCAGTCGTGGGCCATCTGCGCCACCAGCAGCAGGCCCCGCCCGCTCTCGGCGTCGCCGTCCTCGTCCCGGATGGTCGGGAGGACGGTGCCCTCGTCCTCGACCTCGATGACGGTGAGGGGCTCGCATCCGTCCGGGAAGACGCGGACGACGATGCGGCCGACACCGACGTGCTTGTAGGAGTTGGTCACCAGCTCGGTGACCACGAGCCGCCCGATGAAGTCATCGGCGAGCCCCAGCTCGCGGAACCGGTCGGTGAGGTAGCACCGCGCTTTCGCGGGCGCCTGGTCGGACGGTTCCAGCACCAGCGGCGGCGACTCGGGCGCGAGTAGCACTGCGGGCATCGGTGATCCCCTTCCCAGCTTGGACGGTGGCTGATCTCGAACGGGGCCAACCCGCCAAACCGGAAGTACCCGCCGTAATCACCCTGTGTTATCGAACGACCACCATCCAGCCACAGAAGCGCGTACTCTCTCAGGAGAGCAGAGCATTAACCACATTCGAGTAGCGGCCACTGGCGCGCTACTAGCATCGAGGAGGAGAACAGCGGTGCCCCCAACTGGTAGCGGACGGCCGAAGATCGACCCTGAGCTGGTGGGTTTCGGGACCGTTGTCAAGCGGTGTCGCGAGGAGACTGGCCTGAAGCAAGGTCAGTTGGCGGACCTCGTCAACGTCGCGCGGTCCTACGTAAGCCATGTCGAGTGTGGACGGACGAAGTGCCGCCGTGACTTCGCCGAGCGCGTCGACAACGCACTCAACGCCGAGGGCAAGATCCTCGAAGCGTGGGACGACCTCCTGGAGCAGATCAAGCTGGTCAGGTACCCGACCCACTTCGTGGCGTTCCCGAAGGTGGAGGCGTCTGCCGACCAGCTGCGGGTATATGAGCTCTATCTCGTCTATGGGCTGTTCCAGACGGAGGCGTATGCTCGAGTCCTACTGGTCGACGATGACGCGGTAGCTACGCGGATGAAGCGTCAGGTGCTCTTGTCCAGGACCCCCCGTCCTATGATCAGCGTCGTGATGGAGGAGAGCGTCCTCCACCGCCAGGTCGGCTCCAAGGACGTCATGCGCGAGCAACTCGAGTACCTGATCGAGCTCTCATTGCGGGAAGGAATCTTCTTGCAGATCGCCAAGACTGGCTACTACCGAGGCGTGCGAGCATCATTCACCATCGCAACCCAAGCCGACCGAAGCGAGGTGGGCTACGTCGTCAAGGCTACGGGCGGTGAAACGACCCGTGACCCGTCAGAGCTTTCGAAGATTAGCGAGGTAATGCATACCCTCAACGCGCAATCCCTGAACACGGAAGATTCGAGAGCACTGATAAGAAAGGTGATCGAGGAAAGATGGACCTGAGTAGGGCTTCGTGGCGCAAGGCATCCCGCAGTCACGACGACGGAGATCAGTGTGTTGAAGTAGCGGCTATCCTTGATGTAGTGGCCATACGCGACAGCAAGACTCCTGACGGCCCCAAGCTCATTATTGGTAGCAGCGACTTCCAGCAGTTCGTGCGTCTTCTCAAGAACCTCTAGCTCAAAGAGCTGACCTAGCATTGTTGCGAGGCAACATGGATTTGAGCGAGGCAGTCTGGCGCAAGGCTTCACGCAGCACCGTTCAGAATGATAACTGTGTGGAGGTTGCAGGGGCCCTGGAGATCGTGGTTTTCCGTGACAGCAAGGATCCCGAGGGGCCCAAGCTCGTCATCAGCACCAGCGAATTCCAGCACTTCACGAACATTCTCAAGTACCTTTAACTCGACATACTGATTACTCGGCAAAGTCGTGGGAGAATATTAGTGCTGACAGAGTGACTTGGCGTACGTCGTCTCGCAGTAATGAATCTGGAGACAACTGTCTTGAGGTCGCTGATGCGCCGGGTGTTGTTATAGTGCGCGATAGCCAAGACCCTCAAGGCCCAAGGCTCATTGTGAGCCGCCGTGAGTTTCGGCGGCTTGTCGAGGGGCTCAAGGGGCGCTGACGGGCGCGTACGGCGGACGGCCGGAAAGCCTGCCACGCAGTGGGCGATGGGCTTGGACGTCCATGCGCGAAGAGCGTTCGCGAGCGCTGGCGTGAACGGGCGCGACCGGCTCTGGCCTGCGTGAATCGGGCGCAGGTGGTGTCACGATGCACTAGAGTCCTGCCGTGATTACGGGTGAACTGAAGAGCAAGATCGACCGCCTCTGGGACGCCTTCTGGTCGGGAGGGATCTCCAACCCGCTGGAGGTCATCGAACAGATCACCTATCTGATGTTCCTCCGCCGACTGGAGGACATCCAGACGCGCAAGGAGCGCCAGGCCCTTCGCAGCGGACGCGAGCCGGTGAGCCCGATCTACACCAAGGACACCAACGTCCTCCGGTGGGCTGAGATCAAGGAGCTCTCGGCCGACGACATGTTCACCAGAGTGCGTGACGGCGTATTTCCCTGGCTCCGCGGCCTCGGCGGGGACGACTCCACATACGCCCACCACATGAAGGACGCCCGATTCACCATTCCCACGGCGAACTTGCTCACCAAGGCCGTGGACCTCTTGGACGACATCCCGCTCGGCGAGGGTGACACCAAGGGCGATCTCTACGAGTACATGCTCAGCAAGATCGCCACTGCCGGGCAGAACGGCCAGTTCCGCACGCCCCGCCACATCATCCAGCTCATGGTCGAGATGATGAACCCCGGGCCCGACGACGACATTTGCGACCCCGCGTGCGGAACGGCGGGCTTCCTCGTTTCCGCCGCCGAATACGTTCAACGCGAGCACGGCGACGCCCTCATGGACGCCACTCGCCAGATGCATTTTCACGCCAGCATGTTCCACGGCTTCGACTTCGACAGCACCATGCTGCGCATCGCCAGCATGAACATGCTCCTCCACGGCATCGAGCAGCCGGACATCCGCTATCGCGACTCGCTGGCCGAGAACGTCGCCGACGAGGCCGAGCAGTACTCCCTGATCCTGGCGAACCCGCCCTTCGCCGGCAGCCTGGACTACGAGACCACCGCCAAGGACCTCCAGCAGATCGTCAAGACCAAGAAGACCGAGCTGCTCTTCCTCGCGCTCTTCCTCCGCCTGCTCAGGCCCGGTGGCCGCGCCGCCGTCATCGTCCCCGAAGGCGTCCTTTTCGGCTCCAGCAAGGCGCACAAGGGCATCCGGCAACTTCTCGTGGAAGACCAGAAGCTGGACGCGGTCGTCAAGCTGCCCAGCGGTGTGTTCAAGCCCTACGCGGGCGTCTCGACCGCCATCCTCGTCTTCACGAAGACCAACAGCGGCGGCACGGACCACGTCTGGTTCTACGACATGACGGCGGACGGCTTCAGCCTGGACGACAAGCGAACCCCTCTCCTCGCCGAAGCCCAGCTCGGCCCGAACCCCAGCACGCCCCTCACCGAGGCCGACCACACCAGGAACAACCTCCCGGACATCCTGGCCCGCTGGAACCGCCGCGACGGCAGCGAGCGGCAACGTGCCCGCACGGAACAGAGCTTCTGCGTCCCGAAGCAGGACATAGCCGAGCAGGGCTACGACCTGAGCATCAACCGGTACAAGGAGATCGTTCACGAGGACATCGAGTACCGCCCGCCCCTGGAAATCATCGAAGACCTCGAAGTTCTCGAAGCGGAGATTCAGCAGGGCATGTCGGAGCTGAAGGGACTGCTGAAATGAGCGTCCCGACAATGCGTCTGGGTGACTGCTGCGAGATAGTTTCTGGCGCGACACCCAAAACCGGAGTGGCGGAATACTGGGACGGGGAAATCTGCTGGGCCACTCCGAAAGACCTCAGCGACTTGCAGGGCAAGCACATCGGCGATACGCCCCGTAAGATCACTGACGTCGGCCTGAGTAGTTGTGCTGCGGCCGTCCTCCCCGTTGGCTCGGTGCTCCTCAGCTCGCGTGCCCCCATTGGCCATGTAGCGATAAACACTCGCCCGATGGCCACTAACCAGGGATTCAAGAGCCTGGTTCCGGATCCCGGTAGAGTCGACGCGAACTATCTCTACTACTGGTTGCGCTCTCATCGTTCCCAACTGGAGTATATGGGCAACGGAGCGACCTTCAAGGAGCTGTCCAAGGCGGTCGTCGCCGAGATAAAGGTTCCTTTCCCTGCCATTCATGAGCAGCAGAGAGTTGCAAGGGTACTGGACGAGGCGGATGCGCTGCGCGCGAAGCGGCGGGCGGCCATCGCCCTCCTCGACGACCTCGCCCAAGCCATCTTCTTCGACATGTTCGGCGACCCGGGCGCACGGACGGGGAGATGGCCGGTCTCCGACATCGCCTCCATTTCCACACAGGTCACAGACGGCGAGCATCTGACACCCAAGCGTACGTCTTCCGGCATCAAGCTCCTCTCTGCGCGCAATGTTCAAGACGGGTTCATCGACTTCGAGAAGGTCGATTATGTCGGCCCTTCCGAGTATGCCCGTATCAGTAGACGCTGTGATCCGCGACCGGGAGACGTGCTTGTTTCGTGTTCGGGCACGATCGGGCGGGTGGCGATAGTGGAGACGGAGGAACCGCTGTCGCTCGTCCGGAGTGTCGCACTGATCAAGCCAGATCATTCTCTCGTGACAAGCCAGTATTTGGCGGCGCTCATGCGCACACCGGCGCTCAAGGCGCGAATGCAGCAAAGCGCGAAGGCGTCCAGCCAGGCCAATCTTTTTCAAGGCCCCATCAGGAAGCTGCCGGTACCTCTTCCTCCGCTCGAGTTGCAGCAGGATTTTGGGGTGCGCTTGCAAAGTGTGTCGCGCAGCAAGGAACGGCAATTCGCCGGCCTGGCGGGCCTGGATGACTTGTTCGGATCTTTGCAACAGCGGGCGTTTCGGGGGGAGTTGTGGAAGGATCGGGGCATCTGACCCATGAGGTAGGGGTGTCTCGTGAGCAACTTCGGGTTCCTCAAAGGCGAGTGGCCTGATCTGCACGACGAAGCCGTTCGGGCAGAGCGCCTCGCGAATGCCGATCCGCGAGCCGCGTGCTTCTATGCGCGCCGAACTCTTGAACTCGCGCTCAACTGGCTGTATCGCGGGCTGACATTGGGGCGGCTGGGTGTCTGGGGTGGGTGGAAGGT
>NZ_SMJX01000126.1 GCF_004348535.1 Actinomadura sp. KC216 | reverse complement strand
CTACAGGAGGTTCACGCATGGACGTCGCCCCGGAGGAACGCCAGGTCGAGCTGGCCGGCGTCGCCCGCCGCCTGTTCGCCGCACGCTGCCCGATGCAGACCGTCCGGGACCTGGAGGAGAGCGACGAGGGCTACTCCCCCGATCTGTGGCGCGAGATGGCCCGGCTCGGCTGGCTGGGCCTCAGCCATCCCGGCAGCGGCTCGGGTGTCGCCGACCTCGTCGCCCTCTACACCGAGATGGGCCGGGCGCTGGTGCCGAGCCCGCATCTCCCCTCAGCCGTGATCGCCGCGCACGCGCTGCTCGCGGCGGGCGGACGCGACGCGCTGGTCACCGCGATGACCGAGGGCGAGATGCTCGTCGTCCCGGCGCTGGTGGAGGCGTCGGGCGAGTACGCCCCGGACGCGCTCACCGTCCGCGCCGACCCGGCCGGGACGGGCCACCGGCTGAGCGGCACCAAGCTGCTGGTGCCGTTCGCGCATGTCGCGTCGTGGCTGCTGGTCGCGGCGCAGGCGCCCGAGGGCGTGACGCTGTTCCTGGTCGACCCGTCCGGATGCGCGATGGAGCGGCTGCCCAACATCGCGGGTCATCCGCTGTTCGCCGTCACCTTCGACGGCGTCAAGGTGCCCGCCGACGCGCGGGTCGGCGAGCCGGGCCGGGGACACGACCTGCTCGCCCCCGCACTGGACCGGGCCGCCGTACTGCGCTCCGCCGAGATCGCCGGGGCGGGCGACGCGCTGCTGGAGACCACGGTCCGGTACGCGCGGGAGCGCGAGCAGTTCGGCCAGGCCATCGGGCGGTTCCAGGCCGTCCAGTACCTGTGCTCCGACATCGCCGTCGACGGCCACCTCACCGCGCTGCTCGCCCGCCAGGCGGCGTGGGCGCTCGACCAGGGCCGTCCGGCGCGCCGCGAGGTCGCCGCCGCCAAGGCGTACGGGAGCCGCGCCGCGCAGCGGATCGTGCACTGCGCGCACGAGGTCCACGCTGGGATGGCGTTCATGCTCGAGTCCGACGTGCAGCTGTTCACCCGCCGCGCGAAGCACTGGGAGTTCGCCTTCGGGGGCGCGGACGGCCACGACGACGAACTGGTGACCGCGCTCCACGAAGCATGAACCGCGAGAGGAACGCCATGCGCGTGCGGCAGACGTACGACGGAACCCGGTTGCTCGCGGGCCGGACGGTGGTGGTCTCGGGCATCGGCCCCGGGCTCGGGCGGCAGACGGCGCTCGCCGCCGCGGCGGCCGGGGCCTCGGTCGTGCTGGGCGGACGGTCAGCGGAGGTACTCGGGAAGGTCGCGGCGGAGGTGCGCGCGACCGGGGCGCGGGTGGCGGAGGCGATCTGCGACGTCACGTCCGACACCGACTGCGCCGCGCTGGTCGAGACGGCCCGGCGGGAGTTCGGCGGCGTCGACAGCGTGGTCAACAACGCGTTCGCGTCGGCGCCGCACGGGACGACGCTGGAGAACTCCGGCCTGGAGCCGTGGCTGGAGACCATGGACGTCACCCTCTTCGGGTCGCTGCGGATGACGAAGGCCGCCCTGCCCGAGCTGAAGCGCAGCGAGGGCTCGGTGGTGTTCGTCGGGTCGCAGAGCATGCGGCGGATCAAGGCCGGGCGCGGCCCGTACGCGACGGCGAAGGCGGCCCTGGTGACTGCGGCGCAGGTGCTGGCCAGGGAGGTCGGGCCGTACGGGGTCCGGGTCAACACGATCGTCCCGGGCCGGATGTGGGGGCCGACGCTGCGCGGCTATATCGACGGGCTCGCCGCGCAGCGCGGCACGAGCGCGGAGGTGGAGATGCGGAGCATGGTCGCCGACAACGCGCTGCCCAGGCTGACCAGCGACGAGGAGTGCGCCCGAGTGATCGTCTTCCTGGCGTCCGACCTCTCGTACGGGATGACGGGCCAGACCGTCGACGTGAACGCGGGCGAGACGTTCCACTGAGGAGGGGGTGGCCGGATGGACACGGCGAGGTTCATCGTGCAGACCGGGCCGGAGAAGTACGAGCTGCGCGAGCGGGCACTGCCCGAGGTCGGCGACGACGACGCGCTGCTCGCGGTCGAGGCGTGCGGGATCTGCGGCACCGACGTCGAGGTCTTCGAGGGACGGTCCGCGGCGCGGCTCCCGCTGGTGCCGGGGCACGAGCCGGTCGGCCGGGTCGTGGCGATCGGCGAGGTCGCGCGGGCGAGGTGGCGGCTGGACGAGGGCGACCGGGTGGCGGTGCACTCCACGCTGACCTGCGGCCGGTGCCGGACGTGCCGGGCCGGGCTGCGCGGCTGCACGGGACCGGAGTTCGCGGACGGCACCATCTACGGGTTCCGCGGCCCCGACATCGGCCCCGGCCTGTGGGGCGGTTTCGCCACGCACCTGTACCTGGCGCCGGAGGCGATCCTCGTCCCGGTGTCCGGTGAGGTGAGCGTGGCGGCGGCGTCGCTGTTCAACGTCCTGGCGAACGGCGTCGACTGGGCGCTCGACCTGGGCGGCGCCCGGTACGGGACGTCGGTGGCGGTCCTCGGTCCCGGGCCGCGCGGACTGGCGTCGGTGATCGCGGCGAGCGCGGCGGGCGCCGGGCCGATCGCGGTGACCGGGCTGGCCGCCGACCGCGAGCGCCTCGACCTGGCGCTGGAGCTGGGCGCCGACCACGCGCTGGACGTGACGGACGCGTCCGCCGCCGACGCCGTCCAGGACGCCCTCGGGCAGGCACCCGACCTGGTCATCGACACCACACCGGGGTCGCTCGCGTCGGTCACCGACGCCGT
This sequence comes from Actinomadura sp. KC216, assembly GCF_004348535.1. Lineage (GTDB taxonomy): Bacteria > Actinomycetota > Actinomycetes > Streptosporangiales > Streptosporangiaceae > Spirillospora. The sequence goes on along the minus strand of NZ_SMJX01000126.1, from coordinate 19,383 downwards.
GCGCATGGCGGGGCGGAAGGGCACGGTCGTGCTCGCCGGGCTGAAGGGCCCCGGCGGGCTCGCGCCGTTCCCGGTCGATCTCGCCTGCGCGAAGAGCCTCACCGTGAAGGGCGCCGTGTCGCGGTCGCTGCGCTCGATGGAGCAGGCGATCGCGCTGATCGAGTCGGGCCGGTGGCCGCTGGAGCGGTTCGCCAGCCACGCGTTCTCGCTGGAGAACGCCGAGGGCGCGCTGCACGCCCTGATGTCCGACGACAAGCCCATCCACGCGCGAATCGAGCCCGCCCTATGAGCATTCACCCGGTCGTGGAGACGCGGACACACGAGGTGACGGTGCGGCGGCTGACGGACGTGACGGTCCTCGCCGAGGAGCTGGAGTTCCCGGAGGGCCCGGTGGCGCTCGGCGACGGCAGCGTGCTCGTCACCGAGATCGCGGGCGGTCGGCTCACCCGCGTCCGCCCCGACGGCGCCAAGGAGGTCGTCGCGGTGACGGGCGGCGGGCCCAACGGCGCGGCCCTCGGACCGGACGGCCTCGTCTACGTCTGCAACAACGGCGGCACATGGCCGGACGTCTGGCAGGGCGGCCGGATGGAACGCGTCGACATGGCCAAGGGCACCACCGAGATCCTGTTCACCCAGTGCGACGGGCGCCCGCTGTCCGGCCCGAACGACATCGTGTTCGACGCCGAGGGCGGCTACTGGTTCACCGACACCGGCAAGATCCAGGGGCGGCGCCGCGACCTCGGCGCGGTCTTCTACGTGTCGCCGGACGGCGAGATCACCGAGGCGATCCATCCGGCGGAGACGCCCAACGGGATCGGGCTGTCGCCCGGCGACCGGCGGCTGTACTACGCCGAGACCTCGACGGCCCGGCTCATCGGACGCGACGTCCAGGCGCCGGGCACGCTGGCCGAGGCGCCGCCCCGCGACCCGTCCACCCTCACCGGGCAGCTCCCCGAGCTCGCCTACTTCGACTCCCTCGCCGTGGACGCGGCGGGCAACGTCTGCGTCGGCACGCTGATCCAGGGCGGCGTCACCGTCATCTCCCCGGACGGCGCGCAGGTGACGAAGTACCTCCTGCCCGGCGCGCTGGCCGACCGGATGGTCACCAACATCTGCTTCGGCGGCCCGGACATGACGACGGCCTACCTCACGCTGGCCGAGCACGGCCGCCTGGTGAGCTGCCCGTGGCCGGAGCCCGGCTTGCCGCTGCACTTCCAGCAGGGCGCCCGATGAGCGCGCGGGTGCGGCCGTTCACCATCGACGTAGGCCACGATGTGCTGGACGACCTGCGGTGGCGGCTGGAACGCGCCCGCCCGGCGGGCGAGGTGCCGGACGCGGACTGGGACTACGGGACGAGCGGCCGCTACCTGCGCGAGCTGGTCGCGTACTGGCGCGACGGCTTCGACTGGCGCGCCGCCGAGGCGACGCTGAACGCGCTGCCCAACGTGTGGGCCGACCTGGGCGGTCTCGGCGTCCATGCCGTCGCCCGGCACGGCACCGGCCCCGATCCGCTGCCGATCGTGCTGATCCACGGCTGGCCCAGCGGCTACCTGGAGATGACCAGGCTGATCCCGCTGCTCGCCGACCCGGGCGCGCACGGCGGCGACCCGTCCGACGCGTTCCACGTCATCGTCCCGTCGCTGCCGGGCTTCGGCTTCTCGGGCGCGCCCCGGGAGCGCGGCTTCGGGTACGCGCGCATGGCGGAGACGCTGTCGCGGCTGGTCACCGAGGGATTCGGGCATCGGCGGTACGGCCTGCACGTCACGGGGCTCGGCGCGTACATCGGCGGGCGGATGGCGTTCGCCGACCCCGATGCCGTGGTGGGCCTGCACACGCACGATCCGCTGCTGCTGCCGTCGCCGTCGTTCGATCCGCCGTTCGGGCCCGCGACGTCCGCCGAGGTGACGTTCCTCGCCCGGTCGCGGGCGTGGAGCGCCGAGGAGGGCGCGTACGGCGCGGTCCACCGGACGAAGCCGTCCAGCCTGGCGCACGCCCTCAACGACTCACCGGCGGGACTGCTCTCCTGGCTGCTGGACAAGCACCGCACGTGGAGCGACTGCGACGGCGACATCGAGCGCCGCTACTCCAAGGACGACCTGCTCACCGGCGCCACCCTCTACTGGGCGACCGGGAGCATCGGCTCGTCCATCCGGGTGTACTACGAGCGGGTGCGGGCCGACCCGCCGATCCCGCCGGGCACCCGCCTTCCGGTCCCGACGGGCGTGGCGATGCCGCCCGAGCTGCCGGGGACGCCGCCGCGCCAGGCGCCCCGGGAGATGGTCGAGCGCACCCACGACGTCCGGCACTGGGCCGACCTGCCGGCGGGCGGGCACTTCGCGTCGTGGGAGGAGCCCGAGGTGGTCGCGGACAGCATCCGTGCCTTCTTCCGCCCGCTGCGCTAGGGGATCAGCGCAGCTCGGCGCCGAGCTCGACACCGAGCCGGGCGGCGAGCGCGGCCAGGTCGGCGCGGACCGCCTCCGCGAGCGGCACCCCGCCCGCGCGGCGCTCCCGCTCGCGTTCGGCCTCCTTCTCGCCGGGCAGCCACACGCGGTCGACGCCCGGCCGCCGCGGCGCCGTCCTGATCTCGGCGCCGATGCGGTCGGCGCGCCGCGCGAACTCGGCGGGGTCGGTGAACGCGGCGACGTCGATCGCGCCGAGGACGGCGGTGTTGCCGCCCGGCTCGTCCGGGCGGTGGCCGGTGAGCTCCGCGTCCGACAGCCAGCCGCCGAGCACGCCGGTCAGCAGCGAGACGCAGAGCGCCAGGCCGTATCCCTTGTATCCGGCGACGGGCAGCAGCGTCCCGCCGCCGAGCACCGCGGCGGGGTCGGTCGTCGGGCGGCCGTCGCCGTCGAGGAAGGCGCCCTCGGGCAGCGGCTCGCCGCGCTGCGCGGCGACGAGGACGCGGCCCCACGTCGACACGCTCATCGCCGAGTCGTACACCACCGGCGGGTCGCCGGGGAACGCGAACGACAGCGGGTTGTTGCCGACCATGGGCACCGACGCGCCGGTCGGCGCGATCAGGGCGAGGACGTTCGTCGCGGCGAGGCCGATCATGCCGCGCTCGGCGGCCGTCATGCTGTAGTCGGCGGCGGCCCCGAAATGGTTGATGTCGCGGACGACCACGAGCCCCACGCCGCACGCCGCCGCCTTGTCCATCGCGAGGTCCATGGCGGCGGACGCGCCTACAGCGCCGAGGCCGTTCCCGCCGTCCAGCAGCGCGGTCGCGGGGTGGTCCCGGACGATCTCGATCGTCGGGTCGGCGGCGATCCCGCCCGCCTCGATCCGCTGCACGTAGGCGCTCAGCCGGATGAGGCCGTGCGTCTCGACGCCGCGCAGGTCGGCGGTGACCAGGTTGCGCGCCACCCGGGCCGCGCCCGCGTCCGGTACCCCGACGCGCCGCAGGATGCGGGTCGCGGCGTCGATCAGCGTCCCGGCCGGGACGGTCCGCGGCGCGGCCTCCGGCACGGCGGTCACGGAGCGTGCCTTTCTGGGGGACGACCCCCAGCCCCCCGAGGGGGACGGAGCCCTGATCCTCGCTTCGCTGCGGTCATGGCTCCGTCCTCTCCCGGCAGGTGTTGCGCAACGTGCCGATCCCGTCGATCTCGACCTCCATGACGTCGCCGTCGCGCAGCAGCCGGGGCGGGGTGCTCGCGGCGCCCACGCCGGGCGGCGTGCCGGTGGCGATGACGTCGCCGGGCCGCAGCGTGAACGCCCGGCTGAGCCGCGCGATCAGCTCCCGCACCGGGAAGATCATGTCGGCGGTGCTCGCCTCCTGGCGCACCTCGCCGGAGACCCGGCACCGGACGGTGAGGTCCTGCGGGTCGGGGATCTCGTCCGCGGTGACGAGCCAGGGCCCCATGGGGCAGAACGTGTCGAGCGACTTGGCCCGGACCCATTGGCCGTCGTCGCGTTGCAGGTCCCGCGCGGACACGTCGTTGAGGCACGTGTAGCCGAGGACGTGGTCGAGCGCGTCCCGCTCCGCCACGCGGCGCGCCTCCGTGCCGATGACGACGGCGAGCTCGGCCTCGTAGTCGACCTGCGAGGTGACCGCCGGGTCCCATTCGACGGCGTCGCCGTGGGCGGCGAGCGAGCTGGGGAACTTGGCGAACACGACGGGCTCCTTGGGGACGTCCATGCCGCCCTCCGCCGCGTGCTCGGCGTAGTTGAGCCCGATCGCCACGATCTTCCCCGGCGCCCGCACCGGCGGCAGAAACCGCAGCCCCGCCGCCTCGGTCTCCGGCAGGACGGGCCATGCCGCCGCCACGCGGGCCGCATCGCCGGGCGAGGCGAGGGCGGTCGGGAGGCCGGAGTCCGGCGGGACGAACCGAACGCGGCCGGGCTCCGCCCCGTCCGGGGCGGCGATGGCCAGCGTGTCGGCACCGTTCCGGCGGATGGCGGCGAGCCTCATCGTCACTCCATGATCGGGGCGGTCAGAGCCCTTCAACCATCGCAGCCCCACGTCCGCTAGTCAACCAACCGACTGGTAGATTACGTCGCCGATCACGGTGAGCCGGACGGCGTCGGCGGCCAGGTCCGCGCGCCACGGCTCGTGCAGCAGGACCAGGTCGGCCGGGCCGCCCGGGCGCAGCCGCCGCGGGGCGCCGCCCGGGTCGTCGGGAGGGGCGAGGTAGGCGTCCAGGGCGCGGCGCGGCGGCAGCCGTTCGCCCGGGCCGAGGGTGCGCCCGGACGCGGCGGCGATGACCGCCCACGGGTCGAGCGGCCCGTACGGGGCGTCGGACGACAGGGCCACGGGGACGCCCGCCGCGATGAGCGACCGGCAGCGGTACAGGTCGGGATGCTCGTCCGCCGGGACGTCGCGCGCGTAGTCGCCGCCGCGGTCGGCGAGGAACCCCGGCTGCGTGACGACGGCCAGGCCGAGGTCCGCGATCTCGCCGATGAGCTCGTGCGGGACGAGCGCGGCATGCTCGATCCGGTCGCCGGGCACGGACCCGGCCTCCCGCAGCGCCACCAGGAGCAGCACGAGCGCCTCGCGGGTGACGGCGTGGACGGCGACGGGACGTCCCGCCGCGTGCGCCCGCCGGATCCGCCCGGTGAGATCGTCCAGCGCGGGCAGCCCGGAGTCGGCGAGCACGATCTTCCAGGGAACGCCCGGCGGTCCCGCGAGCGGGGCGCCGAGCAGGTGGACGCGCTGCGGCAGCGCCCCCGCCCGCGCATCGGCCGTGATCGCCGCGACCGCCTCCGGGCTCAGGTCCGGCGTGGCGTCCGTCACCGCGGTGATGCCGAGCCGGGCGAGGTCGCGGCCGACGTCCGCCAGCGCGGGCGGCGCGCCGGGCGGGAGCCGTGACCGCAGCCAGCCGTCGGCCCGCCAGATCCGCCCGGTCGGCGTCCCGGCGGCGTCGCGCTCGATCCCGGGATGGTCGGCCTCGTCCAGCCGGACGGCCCGCGCGGCGCGCGCGTTGAGCATCCACATCGCGCCGCTGCGGTGCTGGACGCGGACCGGATGCCGCGGACACAGCCGGTCGAGGACGGCGCCGGTGAGGTCGCCCGCGACCGACTCGTGGTAGCCGACGCCGCGGATCCAGCCGTCCGGGCCGGGGGACGCGGCGGCGAGCGCGGCGGCCAGGCCCGCCGGATCGGTCACCTCCGGCGGGCCGCAGCGGACGGAGCGCCGGGCCGCCGCCAGCGCGTGCAGGTGCAGATGGTGATCGACCAGGCCGGGCAGCAGCGCCCCGCCGCCGCATTCGACGACCTCCTCCCCCGCCGCACGCGGCACGGACGCGGCGATCTCGGCGATCCGCCCGTCCCGGACGCGGACGTCGGCGCGGCGGCCGTCCAGGAGTTCCGCGCCGCGCAGCAGGAGCCGCCGCCCGGTCATGGGACCGGGATCCGCAGTTCCCGCAGGACGCCGGCGGTGTGCTCGCCGCTGCGGGCGGCGCGTCCGGCCGGTGTCCGGTGCCGGGGCGGCGCGACGGGGACCGGTCCGCCGCTGGCGTCCACGACCCAGCCCTCCCCCGCGCGGCGCGCCGCCACGGACGGCGACGGCGGGCCCGGGTCGAGCGTCGCGGCGACGACGTCGGTCATGGAGATGTCGTGCGGCGCGCCGGACCCGCCGGGCGGCCGGGCGAGGGCGCGGGCCGCCGCGGTGAGCCCGGTGAGCGGGTCGGCGATGGCGTCGCCGCAGAACAGCGGGACGCCGCCCGGCTCGCGGGCGACGAGCCCGGCGCCCGCGGCGACGTCGTCCCCGAACCCGACCCGGTCGGCGGCGCGGCCCGCCGCGGTGATGGAGATCCATGTCGTCCCGGCGGCGGCGGAGGCGTGCGCGTCCAGGCCGAAGCCCGCGAGGGCCCGGGGCCTGGACGCCTCGATCACGATGTCGGCCTTCTCCACCAGAGCGCGCAGCGCATGGCGCCCGGACCGCTCACGCGGGTCGAGCACGACCGACCTGTGCCCGGCGTGCAGGAGCCGGTAGAAGCCCGGGTGCCCGCGGCGCGCGCCGTCCGGACGCGACGGGGTCTCCACCTTCACCACCCGTGCGCCCGCGAGGCCCAGCAGGTGCGCGCACAGCGGACCGGCCCACAGCGCGCTGAAGTCCACGACCAGCAGCCCGTCGACGGAGCGTCCCTCAGCGGGCAGCGGCACCGGCTCCACGGCCCGCCCACCCGGCGCGACGGGCCCTGCCGCCAGGCCCAGGAGCGTGGCGCGTTCGGCCAGCTCGGCGCCCGTGTGCGCGCGCAGCCACGCCTCGACCAAGGGCCACAGGCCCTCGCCGTCCGGGAGTTCGGCGCCGACGAGCGCGCCCAGCAGCATCGGGTCGTCCGGACGGACGCACGACACGGCGGCCCATCCGTCGGCGGTCTCCAGCAGCCGGCACCCGACCCCGGCCGACACCGGCCCCTGCCGCGTGGCCCCGGTGAAGGCGGCCCGCTCGGCGAGCAGCGCCGCCCCGTCCACCCGGACCGCGCCGCCGGTCAGCCCGGCGATCCGCGCCGCCAGCGCCCGCGCGCGGGTCGCGGCGCGGCCGGGCGGGACCAGCGGCGGGCCGTCCGGCCGCCCGGTCAGCGCGACGGCCCCGCTCGCGGCCCAGTCGGCCACCGGGTCGGATTCGCTCATGGTCTACTGAGCCTATGGTCGCGGTGCCGATCACCGACCCGGCGGGGCTGGCGGCGGGCGCCGCGAGCCTCCCTCTCGTCGACGCGTCCGGCGGTCTGGACGCGCCGCTGCTGGCGGTCGATCTGCGGCAGGGCGCCGTCCCGGGGCACGTCCTCGACGGCGCGATCGAACGCGCCCGCGACGGCGACCGGCTGCTGGTCGGAGTGACCGGCCGCGCGGACCTGCCGCCGGCCACGCGCGCCCTCGCCGAAGCCCTCGACCTCACCCTGTGCGAAGGCGACGCGCAGGACGCGCCGCTCGTCCCGGTGCCCGACGCGGAGGCCGCGCTCGCCGGCGTCGCCGCCGCCGTGTCCGCGCATCCCCAGGCCGCGCTGGTGCTGGCGCGCCTGCTCCGCATCACCCCGGCCCTCCCCGTCCGGGCCGCGCTGGACGCCGAGTCGTTCGCCTACTCCACGCTCCTCGGCGGCGCGGAGTTCGCCCGCTGGCTCCACGCGCGCGAGCCGCGCTCCGAGGCGCCGCCGCTCCCCGACCCGGTCCTGCTCGCCCGCGACGGCGACCGCCTCACGGTGACCCTGAACCTCCCAGCACGGCGCAACGCCCTCGGGCGGCGGCTGCGCGCCGCGCTGATCGAGGCGCTCGACGTGGCGCTCCTGGACGACACCGTGAAGCGGGTCCTCGTCGAAGGCGCCGGGCCGGTGTTCTCCTCCGGCGGCGACCTCGCCGAGTTCGGCACGGCGCCGGACCCGTCCACCGCGCACCTCGTCCGGACGTCCGCGAGCCCCGGCCTGCTCGTCCACCGGCTCGGCGAGCGCGCCGAGGTCCGGATGCAGGGCGCGTGCGCGGGCGCGGGCGTGGAGATCCCCGCGTTCGCGGCGACGGTCCGGGCCGCGCCCGGCACCACCTTCCGGCTGCCGGAGATCGGGATGGGGCTCGTCCCCGGGGCGGGCGGGACGGTGAGCATCCCCCGCCGCATCGGCCGCTGGCGGACCCTGCACCTCGCCCTGACCGGCGCCCCGCTCGACACGCCTACCGCCCTCGCCTGGGGCCTCATCGACGCGATCGCCTGAATCGAATATTCTTCTCGTTCACTAGTCAATAATCTGACTGTCGGGGGTCGGGTCCATGCATCCTTTCCGAGCGGCCGCCGAGGCCCGCGACCACGAGGCGATCGAGGCCCTGCTCGCCGACGACGTCGTGTTCACCAGCCCGGTGGCGTACCGGCCGTATCCCGGCAAGGCGATCACGGCGGCGATCCTGCGCGCCGTCCTGCGGGTGTTCTCCGACATCCGCTACGTCCGGGAGATCGGCGGCGCGGACGGCCGCGACCACGCGCTGCTCTTCGAGGCGAAGGTCGGCGACCTGGAGCTCACCGGCTGCGACTTCCTGCGGCAGAACGACGACGGCCTGATCGAGGACCTGACGGTCATGGTCCGGCCGCTGTCGGCGGCCAAGGCCCTCGCGGCGGCCATGGCGACGGAGTTCGAGCGCGTCGAGCGCGAGGCCGCGGCCGGCTGAACCCGGGGTCGGCCGAGCCGCGGGCCAAGGTGAACGGCGGGTGACGATGTTGCGCGCATCGGACGTGGTGATCGGTTTCCCTTAGTAGGCTCACCGCAGGCAGTCGCAGGTCGGGAGAGGAACCGGTTCATTGAGCGTGATCAACGTCGGGCAGGCCATCGTGCTCGGGATCGTGGAGGGCCTGACCGAGTTCCTCCCGGTGTCCTCGACCGGGCATCTGAAGATCGCCGAGGGGCTGATGGGCATCCCCGTCGAGGACGACGCGGTGGTCGGGTTCACCGCCGTCATCCAGGCCGGGGCGATCGCGGCGGTCCTGGTGTACTTCTTCACCGACATCCTCCGCATCGCCAAGGCGTGGGGGCGCGGCATCGTCAAGCCGTCCGAGCGGTACCACCACGACTACAAGTTCGGCTGGTGGGTGATCTTCGCGACGCTGCCCGTCGTGGCCGTCGGCGTCGCCGCGGACGACCTCATCCACGGCCCGCTCGCCTCGCTGTGGGTGGTCGCCGGGTCGCTGCTCGGCGGCAGCGTCGTGATGTGGCTCGCCGACCGGTACGGGCGGCACAAGCGCGGCGAGGACGACATCTCCCTCACCGACGCGATGCTGATCGGCTCCTCGCAGATCCTCGCGATGCTGTTCCCGGGCTTCTCCCGGTCCGGCGCGACGATGTCCACCGGGCTGCTGCTCGGCCTGGACCGGGTCGCCGCGACCCGGCTGTCGTTCTTCCTCGGCATCCCCGCGCTGACCGGCGCCGGGATCTACGAGCTGCCCGGCGCGATGGGGACGGGCGCGGGCACGGTGCCCCTGATCGTCGGCACCGCCGTGTCGTTCCTCGTCGCGTACGCGTCCATCGCCTGGCTGCTGCGGTTCGTGCAGCGGCACAGCTTCACCTCGTTCGTGATCTACCGGATCGCGATCGGGCTGCTCCTGTTCGCCCTCCTCGGCGCGGGAACGTTGAACGCCTGAGCCCCGCACGATAAAGCGGGGCATGGGGCACTGCTCGGGCGGGCGGCACGCGTTCCTCGCCGCGTGCTCCCTGGACCTCGACGCCGCCGTCGACTGCTACGGCGCCTTCGTCGCCTCCGACCCGCCCGACGACTACCCGATGACGACCGTCGCCCGGTCGATCATCTCCAAGGCGCCCGACCTGTCGTGCCCGCTGCTCGGCCTGTTCGGCGAGGACGACAGGTTCCCGGCCCCCGACGAGGTCGCCGCGCTGGACGCGGGCCGGCGTCCGCCGGGTCCCCGGCGGAGCGGAGCGCGGGCGCGGGCTGACGCGGGTCAGCCGCCGGCGTGGGCCTTCTTCAGCGCGGCGATGTCGAGCTTGCCGTGGGTCGCCAGCATCGCCTCGGTGGCGCGCTTCGCCTTCTCCGGGTCGGGGTCGCCGACCAGCTCGTAGAGCACCTTCGGGACGACCTGCCAGGACACGCCGAACCTGTCCTTCAGCCACCCGCAGGGCGCCTCCTGGCCGCCCTCGACGAGCCGGTTCCAGTAGTAGTCGACCTCGTCCTGGTCGTCGCAGTGGACCATGAAGGAGATCGCCTCGTTGAACGTGAACTGGGGGCCGCCGTTCAGGCCGACGAACTTCTGCCCGTTGACCTCGAACTCCACCGTCAGCACCGCGCCCGGCTCGCCCTGGCTGGCGTCCTGGGCCCGGGTGACCCCGCCCAGCGAGGAGTTCTTGAAGATGGAGACGTAGAAGTTCGCCGCCTCCTCGGCCTGCCCGTCGAACCACAGGCACGTCGTCAGCTTCTCGTCGGCCATCGGGACCTCCCTGTATCGGATCGCTGTCAGCAGTGCAGACCCGGTGCGTCCCGGAAACTCATCGCTACCGCACAAGGATTTTGCGGACCGCGATCCGGCCCGGCGGGTGTCAGGAGTTCCGGCGGGCGCGGGCGCGGCGCTTGCCCTCGTGCATGGCCTGGACGCGGGCGATCGGGATCGTGTGGCCCTCCGCGACCAGATCGTCGGGCAGCCGCTGCGGGGACGGCATCAGCTCGCCCCACACGTCGCGCTCGCCCAGCAGCCCGGCCGCGTTCCGGACGGTGAAGTCGCGCGGTGCGACGCCGTCGAGCTCGTCCCACGGGACGGGGAACGACACCGTCGCGCCGGGGCGGATGCGCGGGCTGTAGGCGGCGACGACGGTCGCGCCGCCCGCGCGGGTCGAGTCGAGGAACACCTTGCCGGCGCGGTCCTCCCGGATGAAGGCCGTCGTGGCGAGCACGGGATCGAGCCGCTCGGCGCGGGCGGCCAGCGCCCGGGTCGCGGCGGCGACGTCGTCCGTGGCCTGGGAGCCGTCCAGCGGCACGAACACGTGCACGCCCTTGGCGCCGCTCGTCTTGACCGCGCCTCGCAGGCCGCAGTCGTCCATCGCGCGGCGCACCAGGTGGGCGGCCTGCACGACGGCGCCGAACCCGCCGCCCTCGGGCGGGTCGAGGTCGATGACGAGATGGGTCGGCCGGTCCCACGCGTCCGCGCGGACGAGCGGCGGGTGGTACTCGACGGCGCGCTGGTTGGCGAACCACAGCAGCGTGCGGCGGTCGTCGCACAGCGCGTAGGAGACCTCGCGCTGGGACGTCTCCGCCCACACCGACACCGTCCGGACCCACGACGGCGTGTATTTCGGCGTGTTCTTCTGCATGAACGGCTCCTGGCCCGGCCGGACGCGCTTGACCGACAGCGGCCGCCCTGCGAGCTCCGGGACGATGCGTCCGGCGACGGCGTCCAGGTAGTCGACCAGGTCGCGTTTGGTGGCGTCCGCCCCGTCGAACAGCGGCTGGTCGAGGTTCGTCAGCCGGACCCCGTCCCGTTCCTCTTCGTCGCTCACCCGCCCAGCTTCGCACGCGGGTGCGTCAAAACCTCATCCCGGCCGTCCGTCAGAGGGTCCGGTCGAGCGCGAGGTCGGCGGCGCGGCGCAGGACGCGGAGGTCGGCGTCGCTGACGTTCGGGGCCGAGCAGGCCGCCGAGGCGATGACGTTCCCCTTCCGCGCGTTGACCACGAACCAGGAGTCCTTGGTGCGTCCGTCGCAGCTCTCTTCGCCCACACCGCCGCTCTTCGTGGGGGTGCCGGTGCAGCCGAAGTCGGTGCCTCCGTTCAGGGCGTGGCGCGCCCATTCGACGCCGGTCTCCGGGTCGTCGGGCTTGTAGAGGTTGAGCTGTATCTGGAAGGTGTTCTTCGGCGGGAACCGGGCGGTCCCGAACGCGCACAAGCGCCATTCTCCGTACCGGTCCCTGTTCCCCTGCGGGATGCGGCGGCCGTTCGCGGCGCCCATGCCGCTCAGGACCTTCGTGCCGTCGCCGGTGTCGTACAGCTCGCAAGCGTCCGGGAGGGAGGTGGCGGTGGCCGGGGAACCGAGGAGCTGCCGTCCCGCCAGGACGCCCCCGGCGGCCATCGCCGCCACGACGGGCAGCGCGATGGCCGGGACGAGCCACGGCCACACGCGCCTGCGCGGCCCGGCGGCCGCGGGGACGGTCGGCCCCGGCGGTACCGCCCCGGCGGCGAGCGGCGGCGGAGCGGGCCTGTACGCGGCACTCGCGGCGTTCTGGCCGGTCAGCCTGGACACCAGCTCGGCCGCGGCCGGACGCAGCGCCGGGTCCTTGGCCAGGCAGGAGCGGACGATGTCGCGCAGCGGCCCGTCCAGGCCGGACAGGTCGGGTTCCTCGCTCAGGATCTGGTGGAAGAGGGCCTGCATCCCGGCCCGCCCGAACGCCGGACGGCCGGTCGCGGCGAACACCATCATCGCGCCCCACGCGAACACGTCGGCCGCCGCGGTGACGTCGTGCCCCTCGATCTGCTCGGGCGCCATGTACGCGGGCGTGCCGATCGGCCCCTTCGTCAGGGACGAGGTCATGTCCAGCGCGCGGGCGATCCCGAAGTCGATGATGCGCGGCCCGTCCGGTCCGAGCAGCACGTTGTGCGGTTTGAAGTCGCGGTGGACGATCCCGGCCGCGTGGACGGTCGCCAGCGCGGACGCCGTGTCGGCGGCCAGCCGGTACAGGTCCGCGCCCCGCCGCGGGCCCCCGGTCTTCACCGCGTCCTGGAGGGACGGCCCGTCCACGAACTCGCTGACCACGTAGGCGGCGGTCTGGTCGAGCCGGACGTCGATGATCCGCACCGTGCAGGAGGGCGCGACCCTGCGGGCCGCCTCGACCTCCCGTTCCATCCGCCGCAGCGCGTCCCGGTCGAGCCCGCGCAGCACCTTGACCGCGACCCGCTCCCCCACGAGGTTGCCGCCGAGGTACACGACGCCCTGCGCGCCCTCCCCGAGCCTGCCCAGCAGCTCCCACGGGCCGACTTGGCGGGGATCGCCCGGCTCCAACGGCATCGTGGACATCCGACTCCTTCGCGGCGGAACGCTGGATGATCTCCCCTTTTACCGCATCACACCCGGGAGTGGTGCACGCTTGGACGGTGAACGCTCATGTGACGAGTCCGCTGTTCGTCGGGCGCGTCCGGGAATCGGCCGCGCTCGACGACGCCTACCGCGCCGCGCGGGACGGGTCGCCGTCCGCGGTGCTGCTCGGCGGCGAGGCGGGCGTGGGGAAGACGCGGCTGGTCGGCGAGTTCGGGGCGCGGGCCCGGCGGGACGGGGCGCGGGTCCTGGTCGGCGGCTGCCTGGAGCTCGGCACCGAGGGGCTGCCGTTCGCGCCGTTCACGGCGGCGCTGCGCGGGCTCGTCCGCGAGATCGGCGTGGACGGGGTGCGGGAGCTGCTCCCGCGGGGCGCGGGCGCGGAGCTCGGGCGGCTGCTGCCCGACTTCGGCGAGGCCGACGCCGACACCTTCACCGGCGAGGCCAGGGCCCGGCTGTTCGAGCTGGTGCTGACGCTGCTGGAGCGGCTCGCCGCGGCGGCGCCGGTCGTGCTCGTCGTCGAGGACGCGCACTGGGCCGACACGTCCACGCGGGACCTGCTGACGTTCCTCGTCCGGAACCTGAGCGCGGGCGCCGCGCTGCTGGTCCTCACCACCTACCGGACGGACGAGCTGCACCGTGCGCATCCGCTGCGGCCGCTGCTCAGCGAGCTGGAGCGGGTGGAGCGGGTGCGGCGCGTCGAGGTGGCGCGGCTCGGCCGGGACGAGGTCGCCGAGCTGGTCCGGGCCGTCCTCGGCGAGGCGTGGACCGCCGGCCTCGCGGAGGACATCTTCGCGCGCAGCGACGGCAACCCGCTGTTCGCGGAGGCGCTGCTCGGCTCGCGCGACGATCCCGAGCTGCCGGAGTCGCTGCGCGACCTGCTGCTCGGCGCCGTCCACCGGCTGCCGGAGGAGACCCAGGAGATCCTGGGGGTCGCGGCGGGCGGCGGCGCGCGGATCGAGCACGAGCTGCTCGCCGCGGTCGCGGGCGTCGACGAGCGGGCGCTGACCCGCGGCCTGCGCCCGGCCGTCGCGTCCAACACCCTGGTCGTGGACGGCGACGGGTACGCGTTCCGGCACGCGCTGATCCGCGAGGCCGTCCACGACGACCTGCTGCCCGGCGAGCGGACGCGGCTGCACGTCCGGTACGCGGACGTGCTGGAGGCGCAGCCCGGGCTGATGCCCGCGCGGCAGCGGATGATCACGCTGGCGCACCACTGGCACGCGGCGCACGACGCCGACAGGGCCCTCGCCGCCGCGTGGCGGGCGGCCGGCGAGACGCGCAAGGCGCTCGCCTACGCCGAGTCGCTGCGGATGGCGTCGCGCGTGCTGGAGCTGTGGGACCGGGTGCCGGACGCGGCGGAGCGCGTCGGCGTCCCGCACGCCAAGGTCATCGAGAAGGCCGTCACGCTCGCCCACCTCGCCGGGGAGCACGACATGGGGATCAGGCTCGCCACGGCCGTGCTCGCGGAGACGCGCGGCGACCCGGTGGAACTCGACCCCATGCGCAGGGCCCGCCTGTACGAGCGGCGCGGCCTGATGGCCATGAAGCTCGGCCGGGACGAGGCGATCGGCGATCTCCGGGAGGCGGCCCGGCTCGCGCCCGCCGACCCGCCGAGCGAGACCCGCGCCCGCGTCCTCGCGACGCTCGCGTACCAGACCCACGCGCTGCCCGGCATGCGGGACGAGGCGCACGCCGCCGCCGAGGAGGCGCTGTCCGTCGCGCGGGCCGTGGGAGACGTCCAGGCGGAGATCCAGCTGGACCTCTGGTTCGCGTGGGACGAGCTGTTCCGCGACGGCGACGTGGAGGCGTTCCTCGCGTGCACCGTGCGGGCGGCCGACCGGGCCGAGGAGATCCGCGCTTTCGAGCCGCTGCTGCGCGCGCTCACCAACCGGTCCGACATCCTGGAGATGTGCGGGCGGTCCGCGGAGGCCGCCGACGTCGCCGCGCTCGGCGTGGCGAAGGCCGACGAGTACGGGCTCGGCCGGACGACCGGGACGTTCCTGGCGTTCAACACCGCCGAGCCGCTGTTCTCGCTCGGCCGCTGGGACGAGGCGCTCGCCGTCATCGACCGGGCCCTCGCGAAGGACCCGCCCGCGCTCGTCCAGGGCAGCCTGAGCTTCCTCGCCGGCGGCATCGCGGTCGACCGCGGCGACCTGGACGGCGCGGAGCGCGCGGCCCGCGAGGCCAGGCGGCGGATCCCGCACGGCGCCGCCCGCCGGGCCCAGAACCTGTTCCCCGTCTGCCGCCTCGACGCGCTGATCGCCCTCGGGCGGGGCCGCCCGGCGGACGCGCTGGAGGCGCTCAAGCCGGTGCTCGCCGATCGCGGCCTGCCGGACGAGTCCCGCTACGCCCTCCCGGGGCTCGTCGTCGCGGCCACCGCCTGCGCCGACCTCGGCGACCCCGGCCCGCTCGCCGCGCTCCGGGCCCGCGCCGCCGGGATCCGCGTCTACGGGCCCGTCCAGGAGGCGCACCGGCTGACGTTCCTCGCGGAGGCGGCCCGCGCCGAGGGCGTCCTCGACCGGGACGCGTGGGACGCGGCGGTGAAGGCGTGGGACGCGCTCGGCCGCCCGTATCCGCTGGCGTTCGCGCTGACCCGCGCGGCCGAGGCGCACGCCGCGCACGACCGGGACGGCACCGCCGCACGGCTCCGCCGCGCCGCCGCCATCGCCGGGGAGCTGGGGGCCGCCCCGCTCCGCGAGCGCGTCGACCTGCTGGCCCGCCGCGCCCGCGTCGATCTCGGCGGCGCGCCCGCGTCCCGTCCCGGCCTGGGCCTGACCCCGCGCGAGGCCGAGGTGCTGCGGCTGGTCGCCGAGGGGCGCAGCAACCGGGACATCGCCGCGGCGCTGTTCATCTCCGCCAAGACGGCGAGCGTGCACGTGTCCAACATCCTGGCCAAGCTGGGCGTCTCCACCCGCACGGAGGCGGCGGCCACCGCCCACCGCCTGCGCCTCTTCGACTGATCCCGCCGCTTCCGCTTGGTCAGCCGGCGCGCCAGGGGGATTCCGCGGAGGTCGGACGGGAGTCGGCGGCCACCCGGAGGGCGTAGGTGGGACGCTCGGCGCCGTCGACCGGGCCGAGATAGGCGTGACCCGTCAGATGGCACCAGGCGGGCAGGTCGATGGGGGCCACCGGGTCGCTGGCGATCAGGTGGACGACGGTGCCGGGCGCCAGGCCGGCGATGTGGCCGCGCAGCTCCAGCAGCAGGCGCACGCAGGAGCGGTCGCCGCCGTCGATCACCACTGGGTTCGAGCTCATTCCCTCTCTCCCCGGGTCCGGCCTCATCGCGAACCTAGCAGCGCCCCGGGAGATATTTGCAACTATGGCGCGACATAGCGGTCAGAGCAGGGTGGCACGGGCGAGGGCGCCCGGTTCGGGTCCCGCCTGGGCGACGACGAGGCCGTCCGGGGTGCGGATGCTGGAGTGCCCGGCGGCCGGGTCGTAGCCGCCGCCGGCCCGGCCCGCGAAGCTCGCGAAGGCGACCCAGACGCCGTGGCCGGTCGCGGCGCGGTGGGCGCGCTCGTCCACGACGGCCGGATCGTTGTCGCACACGCCGGCGAGGTAGGCGTCGATGCCCAGGGCCGCGGTGCCGGCGAGGTGCCGCGGGACGCCCGTGTCCTTGCAGACCGCCAGGCCGAAGCGCCAGCCGTCGACGGTGATGGCGGTGAACTCCCTGCCGGGACGGAACCGCACGGCCTCGGCGTCGCCCAGGTTGATCTTCCGGTAGGCGACCGTGACGCCGGCGGCGTCGACGCGGAGCACGGCGATGTGCGAGTCGACCGGGGCGCCCGCGAGGGCGACGGCGCCCGTCCGCGCGCAGGCGTCGACGAGGGGCGCGAGGCGCGGGTCGGCGGGCTCGATGTTCTCAGCGTCCAGTTCGTATCCGCTCAGGGAAAGCTCAGGGAACAGGACCATCCTGGACCGTGCGGCGCGGATCGTTTCGGCGTGCGCGGCGACGTTGGCGTCGACGTCGCCGGGCGCGCAGGGCGGCTGGGCCACAGCCAGGGTCAGCGGCGCGGGCATGCGGACCACCAAACACGACAAATCAGGATCAATCAACGATGGACGGGATCGTCGGCGATATGGCGGATCGACATCCCAGACTTGACCGTTCCTTTCAGGTTCCGCCCAGGTTCGGGGCTTACAGTCGCAGAGAGGTACCCCCCGCTGTCATCCAGGTGAGGAAATCGACTTTGGGGCGGACGATGGATCTCGGAGTGGCACGAGTGGAGATCACGGAGACCTGCGGCACGCTCACGTTCCCGGACGAGGTCGACGTGAGCAACGGCGAGGCGATCCTCGAACAGGCCATGCGACTCCTCGGCGCCGGGACCCCGGCCCTGATCCTCGACCTGACCGGCTGCGCGTTCTGCGACTCCAACGGGCTGAACGTGATCACGCGCTCGCAGGTGCGGGCGACCGAGCTCGGCGTCCCGATGTGGGTGGTGCTGCCGTCGCGCGGCATCGTCCGCCGGGTGTCGGACGTCGCGGGCCTGCAGCGCCGCGTCGCCATCGCACCGGACGTGACCACCGCCCGCGAGGCGCTCGCGGCGGCCGCGCACTCCTGATTGGCACGCTCCACAACGGCGCCGATTCCTCCTGAAGGCCGCCGCGCACCGCAGGAGATCTCTTTACATGATCTTGTCATGGCGCTGATGGCGGAGACTTGCGGACGGGGCATGGATGCCTAGGACCGACGGCCCCGGAGAGCTGGAGCAGGAGCGCGCACATGCAGGTGAAGCTGGAGGCGGAACTCGGCCGCATTCCGATCCTTGAGGTGGCTCCGGTGGTGGGGTGCGGGCGCTGGCCGGCCAAGGCGGTGGTGGGAGAGACGGTCGAGGTGTCGGCGACGGTGTTCCGTGAGGGGCATGAGCGGCTGGGTGCGGCGGTGGTGTTGCGGACGCCGGAGGGCGAGGAGCTGCCGGGTGTGCGGATGGGTGAGGTGGGTGCGGGTCTGGACCGGTGGTCGGCGGAGGTGACGCCGACGCGGATGGGGTCGTGGTCGTTCCGGGTGGAGGCGTGGGGGGATCCGATCGCGCACTGGTGGCATGACGCGCGGATCAAGGTGCCGCGGGGGCAGGACGTCGAACTCATGCTCACCGAAGGCGCGCTGCTGTTCGAGCGGGCGGCCGAGGCCGTGCCCGGCAAGGACCGGCCGACCGTGGCGCGGCTCGCGAAATGCCTCGCGGACGAGACCGTCCCGGTCACCGACCGGATGGACGCCGTGGACGACCCGACCGTCGCGGACGTTGTGGAGCGTCATCCGTTGCGGGACCTGCTGACCGTCAGCGACTGGTACCCCCTGGTCGTCCACCGCCAACGCGCCCTGTACGGCGCCTGGTACGAGTTCTTCCCCCGCTCCGAAGGCGCCACCATCGACCCCCTCGGACGCCGCGGCCCCACCTCCGGCACGTTCCGCACCGCCACCAAACGCCTGCCCGCCATCGCCGACATGGGCTTCGACGTCATCTACCTGCCACCCATCCACCCCATCGGAACCACCCACCGCAAAGGCCCCAACAACACCCTCGACGCCGGCCCGTACGACCCCGGCTCCCCCTGGGCCATCGGCTCCCCCGACGGCGGCCACGACGCCATCCACCCCGACCTGGGCACCCTGGAGGACTTCGACACCTTCGTCGACCACGCCAACACCTGCGGCCTCGAAGTCGCCCTCGATCTTGCGTTGCAGTGCTCCCCCGACCACCCCTGGGTACGCCAGCACCCCGAATGGTTCACCACCCGCGCCGACGGCACCATCGCCTACGCCGAGAACCCGCCCAAGAAATACCAGGACATCTACCCCCTCAACTTCGACCACGACCCCCACGGCCTCTACCAGGAGGTGCTGCGGATCGTGCGGCACTGGATGAACCACGGCGTGCGGATCTTCCGCGTCGACAACCCCCACACCAAACCCGTCGCCTTCTGGGAACGCCTCCTCGCCGACATCCACACCACCGACCCCGACGTCCTCTTCCTCGCCGAAGCCTTCACCCGCCCCGCCATGATGCACACCCTGGCCCGCATCGGCTTCCACCAGTCCTACACCTACTTCACCTGGCGCAACACCGCCCACCAACTCCGCGAATACTTCACCGAACTCGCCGGGCCCGCCGCCGACTACATGCGCCCCAACTGCTTCACCAACACCCCCGACATCCTCAACCAATACCTCCAGCACGGCGGCCGGGCCGCCTTCCAGATCCGCGCCATCCTCGCCGCCCTGCTCTCGCCCACCTGGGGCATCTACGCCGGCTACGAACTATGCGAGAACACCCCCGTCCGGCCCGGCAGCGAGGAATACCGCGATTCGGAGAAATACCAGTACCGCCCCCGCGACTGGGACACCCACGCCCGCGCCGGCACCACGATCGCGCCGCTCATCACCCGGCTGAACACGCTCCGCAACACCCACCCCGCCCTGCAGCAACTACGCAACCTGCA
>NZ_SMJX01000125.1 GCF_004348535.1 Actinomadura sp. KC216 | reverse complement strand
GGGACGGGGTCAGGGGCCGAAGAACGTCCTCGGGCGCACCGCGTTGGCCTTGTCGACCAGCGCGTGCCGGGTCTCTCTGTCGTCGGCGACGTGGGCGAGCGCCCGGTAGGTCCGTTCGAGCTCCTTCCGCAGCCCCTCGCGGGTCAGCGGCGCGTCGATCAGCGTCGTGTCGGGGTGCTCGGCGCCCGTGGCCTCGGCCCAGGCCAGCGCGGCCTCCAGCAGTTCGGCGACGAGCTGGCGGCGGCGTTCGCCGTCGACCCGCGCGTGGTCGAGCCGCGCCGCCGCCTTCTGCAGCACCTCCTTGGACAGCTCGCCGGACGGACGGTCGCGCAGCGTCGCGGCCATCGCGGCGAGCTGGGCGGCGCCGTAGTGCCTGGACAGCGACGGGACCTCGTCCAGGGCGTCCACCGCGCCGGAGCGGTCCGCCATCGCCAGCCGGACGCGGGCCAGCCCGAACGCCGCGCTGAGGTAGCCGCGGTCGGTCCGCCAGACGCTCTCGTAGCGGCGCGCGGCCTCCGCCATCTCGCCGCACCCCTCGCAGCAGAACGCCAGCGCCAGCTTGGGCGCGGCCTCGCCGGGCATCCGGTCGTACAGCCCGTCGAACAGGCCCTGCGCCTCGGCGAACTCCTCCGCCATCAGCGCGCTGACGCCCCGGTACCAGAGGACGCGCCAGTCGACGTCCTCCTCGCCGGACTCGCCGGACTCGTCGGACAGTGGGAACTCGGCGAGCGCCTCCGCCGCCTCGGCCCGATGACCGAGATCCAGGTGGGCCTGGACCAGGGCGAGCTTCTCCTCAAGCGACGGGGGCTGCCGGGCGGCGCGGGCGGACAGCGTCTCGACGATCTCGACCGGGCCCCGCTCGACCAGCTCCGCGAGGCCGGCGACCTCGTCCGGCTCGTCCATCACCGGCACCGGCAGCGCCGCCGCGGCGGCGTCCGCGGCGAGGACGCCGAGCACCGGCCCCTCCCGGTCGGCGGCGGCCCGGTCGGGCGGGGCGATCTCGGTGCCGACGGCGATCCGCTCCCGGCCGAACAGCGTGGACGGCACCGGCCACGGATCGGCGTTCCGCGGCGCGGACATGACCTCCCGCAGGACACCGAACAGCTGCTCCGCCATCTCCGCCGCGCCGCCGAACCGCCGCGCCGGGTCCGGGTGGGTGGCGCGGCGCAGCAACCGGTCGTAGGAGTCGAACCGCCGCAGCAGCGGGACGTCGTCGCGGTCGGGCAGGCTCGACTCGAACTCGCCGGTGTAGTCGAAGTCGAAGCTGAGCACCGCCATCGTCCGGCCGACGGTGTAGACGTCGGAGCTGATCGACGGGCTCCGCGCGGGCAACTCGGGCGCCCCGAAGCCGCGGGTGCCGTAGATCGGCGCGCCGGGCGGGCTGCCGTCGATCCGCCAGGTCGCGCCGAGGTCGATGAGCGTGATCCGCTGCTCGCACTGCATGACGTTGGCGGGCTTGAGGTCGCAGTAGAGGATGCGGCGGGTGTGCAGATAGTCGAGCGCCCACAGCATCTCGATGCCGTAGGCGATGACATGGTCGACGGGGAGCACGGCGTGCGGGCCTTCCTCGCGGCGCCGGTCGTCGAGTAACTCCTGGAGCGAGCGGCCGCCGACGTACTCCATCACGATGTAGCGCTGGACGCCCGCCCGGCCCGTGACCCCGGCCGCTCCCGTCGGGTGCCGGACGAAGTTGTGGATCTTCACGATGTTGGGGTGGCTCACCGCGGCGAGCGCCGCGCGTTCGGATTCTGGCACGTCGGACACGTCCGCGCCCGCGTCCAGCAGCCCCTTCAGGACCACCCAGTGGCCGACGTTGTTGTCGTGCGCGAGATAGAGCCGGCCCTGGCCGCCGTGCGTCAGGCAGCCCTGCACCTCGTACTGGCCGCCGACCATCTCGCCGGGCCGGAGCTGCGGGGCGGGCTCGTCGCCGGGGACGTCCGCCAGCACGGCCGTCTCGGGGTCGCGGTACGGGACGGGCGGCACACCGGCCATGTCCAGCAGCCCGTAGGGGGTGATGCGCCTGGACGGCGTCTGCCCCGCCGGCCCCTGCCACGGCTCGGTCGGCCCGGACCACGGCTCGGTCAGGGGCCGGTCCGGCCTCCCGGCCCCCTCCGGCGGCGGCCCGGACGGCGGCGCCATCCCGCAGAACCCGCAGAACCCGGACCGGACGACGCCCCTGCGGCAATAGGTGCACAGGCTCATCGAACTCATCGGGCCTACCCTTCCTGGATCTCCCGCAGGTAGCGCTGCACCGCCGACTCGGCGGCCTCCAGGTCGCACGGGGCCGTCCAGAGCAGGTCCTGGGCCGACCGGTACAGGTCGTCGAGGCGCGGGTCCTCGGCGCGCCCGAGGTTGCGGGCCATCACCTGCAGCGACGCCAGCCGGCCGCGCAGCTCCCCGCGCATGGCGAGCGGCCCCTTGACGGCGTCGCGCGTCTTCTCCGCCTGATCGAGCGCCGCGGCGGCGTCCCGTTCGAGTTCCGCCGCGCCGGCGAGGAGCCGCGCCCAGCGGTGCCCGGGACGGGGCTCGTCCAGCGCGGCGAGGCGGGCCGGCAGCCCGGCCACCGGGTCGGAGACGTCCGGGACGGGCGCGGAGACCTTCTCGACCGCCTCCTCCCTGACCTCGCGGGCCTCCTGGAGCGTCGCCTCGGCGGAGGCGAGGGTGTCCCGGATCCGGGCCAGCGCCGCGCAGAACTCCCGGCCCCCGCGCAGCTGCTCGGCGAACCCGCAGAGCCACGCCTCGACGTGCGGCTCCTTGCCCGTCGTCCGCACCTTGCGGTCGGCGGAGGAGTCGAAGACGCGGCGCGTCCGGATGACGTCGTGGTGGAACCGCGCCGAGGCGATGAACGCCAGGTCGCCGGGCGCGTCCTCCAGCTCCTTCTTCACCTCGGGGGCGTCGAGCAGCCGGAACGCCTCGTTGAGCGCCGTGCCGACGACACCCTTGGGATCGTGGTGGACGTACCCGGCGTGCAGCGCGACGCGGAGCCGGATACGGGTGTCGGCGCCCACGGCCCGGTTGTGGCGGCCGAGCTCGGCGGCCAGGTGGAAGGGCAGCGGCTCGACCAGCCGGGCCTGCGGGCCCTCGGTCGGGACGAGGTAGAACGCCCCGTCCCCGCGGTCTTCGTGGTAACGGTCGTCCGAGCTGATCCCGGCCCAGGTGAAGGCCCGCTCAAGCGACTCGTAGAGACCTCTGCGCATGTCCGCCCGCTGCAGGTCGTTGAGGCCGGGGCGGGTGAACCGCTCGATGTCGACGCAGATGATCGCTCTGTGGACTCTCCGGTGCGAGTGTGAGGGAGAGCTCATGGAAGGAGACTCCATGGCGCGGCATGGGGGCGACGGGCGCTACCGCCCCCCGCGGTGCGCCCCTGGCGAAGTCACCGTTCATGCTATACGTACGGCAGCCACGCATAGTGAGTAATTTGCCCGGTACCGTGCACGTATGCTCGCCGAACCCGCACCCGCCCTGAGCGACCTCGGGCTCGGGCTGGTCGTGGTCCTGCTCGCCGTGCGCCTAGGCCGCGCTTCAGGGAGCCACCGGTACTGGCGCACCTCTTTCTGGTGGGCCGGGATCGCGGCGCTGGCCGGGTTCGTCCACCACGGCTTCGTGAAGTTCTCGGACCGGTGGGACGGGCCGAGCTGGGCCGTCATCAGCGCCATGGTCGTCATCGCGGTGTCGTACCTGCTGGCCGCGACCGTCGCCGAGGTGCTCGGGCCCCGCCACCACCGGACGTTCTGGCTGCTGCGGTCGGTCGGGATCGTGGCCTACGCCGGCCTGGCCGCGACCGGGCACGCGGGCGTCACCGCGCTGCTGGCCTGCGAGAGCCTGACGATGGCCAGCATCCTGATCCTGTGGGGGGTGGCGGCCCGCCGCGGCCACCCGATGGCCGTACCGGTGATCATCGCGCTGGCGGCCAGCGGCGCGGCGGCGGGGACCAAGGCGCTCGACCCGGACGTCACCGGCCGCGTCGCGCTGGACCCGACGTCGGTGTACCACCTCGCGCAGATAGCGGGCATGGTCCTGCTGTACTTCGCGGTCAGCTCCCCGCGGCGCCCGGAACGGGAGCCCGAACCGAGCCCCGCCACCTGATTCGCGGCGGCTACCGCAGGGCGGCGACCAGTGCGTCGCTGGGGGAGCACCAGACCTGGCGCGCCTCGGCGAAGCCCTGCTCGCGCAGGGCGTCCAGGTGCCATTGCGTGGTCGTCGGGCTGTCGGCCCCGTGCGCGCCGTCCGGGCTGCGGGGGTCGCCGAGGATCGCGAAGCGGCGCCGGGCCGGCTCGGCGAGGACGGGGTCGGCGGCGAGCTTCGTCCACCAGCCGGGCCAGTCGAGCGCGCCCGCGGCCCGCTCGCGCTCCCGCCGGGCGGCGTGGAACGCCTCGGCCGCCGCGTTGAGGCGGGGCGTGGACGCGTCGGTCATGTGGTCGGCGTTGAGGAACACGCCGCCGTCCCTGAGCACGCCGTGGACGCGCCCGTACAGGGCGCGGAGCGGCTCGGTGTCCAGCCAGTGCAGGGCGGTGGCGGTGACGACGGCGTCGTAGGAGCGGTGCGGCAGGGCGTCGGTCCAGGACGGGTCGGTCAGGTCGGCGGTCACCAGCTCCACCCGGTCGTCGCCGGCGAAGTGGCCGCGCGCGATCGTGAGGAGCGCCGGGTCGAGGTCGACGCCCGTGGAGCGGGCGCCGGGGAAGCGCTTCAGCAGCCGGTCGGTGATGGTGCCCGTCCCGCAGGCGAGGTCGAGGACGACCGGTTCGAGCCCGGCGACCGCCTCGACCGTGTCGAGCATGACGCGGAAGCGCTCCTCGCGGTCGGGCATGTACCACTCCTGCTGGCGGTCCCAGGTGTCCTGCCATTCCTGCCAGGTCGTCGTCGTTTCGGTCATGGGTCCCTCCGTTGGGGGCGGGCCGCCTTGTGCGCCGCCCTTCGTCGCCCCGTCGCAAATCTGGTCACACGGTGCATCTGCCCCGCCCGTGCATCAAAGCCGCAATTGCAACATTATTGCAAGAGCGCTCCCCGGAGTCGGGCAAGGGCTGGCCAAGACGCTGCGGCGGACCGCCAGGGGCGAGCCCCGGCGAGCTTAGGGTCCCCGCGAGAGGGGGCTCGTCTTGAGGAGATCGTGGAAGGTCACCATGGCGGCCGCGGGAGCGACCGCGGCGGCGACCGTCGTCCCGGCGGCGGTGGTTTGGCCGGACGGCGGCGCGTCCGAGGCCGGGGCCGGGGCCGGGGGGCGCTGGGTCCTGGTCAAGCATGAGGGCTTCGACCGTCCGCTGAAGGTCGACGGGTCCCCGTGGCGCCTCGACCCGCAGGGTCCGGGCAGCCCGTGGCACGTCGACGCGTTCGACGACGACGGCGACGCCTGGAAGAAGATCAGCGGGCCGCTGTTCGCGCGGCAGCTCGCGACCCTGAACGTGTTCCGCAAGCGCGTCGCGTTCGGCCGCGACGGCTGGCTGACCGCCGAGGTCGCCGCCGTCGACAAGGACCGCGACGGCCGTCCCGACTCGCGTCCCGGCCTGTCGACCGCGTCCCTGCCGGGCGGGCAGAAGGCCGCGCGGATCTCCGAGCCGAGCTGGGACGCCGGGGTCCTGATCCGGCCCACGCGCCCGCTACCGCCGCGCTACCGCGTGGAGATGACGCTGCGCGGGATCGACTTCGGCGGCAAGCGCGGCGGCACCTTCGACTACGGCGGCAAGCACAACGGCTACACCCGCGAGCCCTGCAAGACCCGGTACCCGTGGACGTTCCAGGGCGCGCTGCCCGGCAAGTCGCGCTGCGACTACCCCGACGTGACGCGGGAGAACGGGTTCTACTACCTGACGATCCTCGACTACGCGACCCCGGCGCCGCACGGCAACCCCGGCATCCACTACCGCCGCAAGGTCATCATGGACGGCTACTACAGCGACGACGAGCGCTGGAAGAGCGCCGGGACCTGCAACCCGAAGACCGGCGAGATATACCGGACGTTCGACGGCACCTTCAACGGGATCAACGCGCTGTTCGTCCGCGGGGACACGTTCCGCGAGGCGTCCAACAACAACATCAGCAACGAGTACTACATCAAGACGGCCTGCGGGAACGTGTCCATGGACAGGCCCTACGGGCCGGGCGGCAAATTCCGCCAGCACCTCACCAGCGCCGAACTGCGGCCGGAACTGCTGCCGAAGGCGTCCTACACGTTCGCCATCGAGCGCGACCGGAGCGGATACACGCTCGAAATGAGCGGCCCGTTCCTCAACACCGGGCAGACGACGCTGCGCGTCCACCACGATTTCGTGGAGGACGGCCGCCCGATCTGGCACTACAACCAGACCCCGGGCGAATACGACGGCCGTTTCGACCGCGCGCTGAAGCACACCGGCCCCGCCGGGACGTTCACGACCGAGCACACCTGGCCGAAGGGCTCCGCCTACCCCGACTCGTTCATCATCGGGGACCCGCACCTGAACTACTACGAGGGCTCGGCGCACGTCGACGACATCCGCCTCTACGTCCCCGCCGCCGACACGAGGTGACGGAAGCGAACGACCCGCGCCCGGTAGGTGGCCGGGCGCGGGTCGGACGCGGTGGCGATCGCGCGCGAGGGTTCGATCCGCGATCGCTCGATCTATGTCGAGCGCCTTTCGTCCTTGGTCCCCGGACGGTGCACGCCCCCGCGGACGGCCGGACGAAGAACACTCACTCCATCAGCAGGTCAGGTTGTCACCGGTGGGTACGCCGAGAAGCTGAGTGAACCGCTTGTAGGCGTTCACCCGGCTCTGCACCTGCGACGGGTTTCCTCCATTGCATTCCAGGCTGCCGTTGATGCTGCGGATCGTCTCGCCGAATCCGCGGCCGTTGACCATCGCGTTGTGCGGGGTCATGGTGCCGGGACCGTTCTGCGTCATCCAGTACCAGATGGCGGTCTTCCACGCCGTGGCCGCGTCCCGCTCCACCTGCCACGGGTTGTTCAGCAGGTCGATGCCGAGCGCGTCGCCCGCGGCCTTGTAGTTGAAGTTCCAGCTCAGCTGGATGGGTCCGCGGCCGTAATAGGCGGCCTGCCCAGCGGGGCATCCGTAGGGCTGGCTCCTGTCGCAGTAGTGCGGGTAGTTGTCCTTGTTCTGCTCGACGATGTGGACGAGCCCGCCGGTCTCATGGTTGACGTTGGCGAGAAAGGCCGCCGCCTCCTGCTTCTTCACCGTGTCGCTGCCCGTGTTGGCGAAGGCGGGGTAAGCCGACATGGCGGCGGTCAGACCGGCGTAGGTGTAGAAGGAATTGCGGCTCGGGAACATCTGGTTGAACTGTGCCTCGGTCACTACGAAGGCGCTGCTGCCGGGCGGGTCGGTGGGACCGCTGGAACCACCGCAGCTCCCCTGGTCTGCCCAGACGATCGCGCCTCCCGGTGACTCGTTCAGCGTCCACCATTTCGCGGTCCAGTTGTGCCCGTTGTGGGACGCGACCGCGCCGCCGGTGTAGACCTTGGAGGCGCTCCATGCCGTCGCGCAGTCCGCGGCGGACGCCGACGACATCGGCGGAATGGCCGACAACGCCCCCGCCGCGAGGAGCGCGGCGCCGAGCAGCGTCGTTCTGCGTTGCACCACATCACATCCTTTGCGATTTCACGCGGTGCGGCCCGCCACTGGGTGCGGAGCGAGCCGGCCATTACCAGCCGCCGATGTGCCGCCGCGAGCTCTCGAAGCCTCCGGCGGCTCCGGGACCGTTGTTACCGGACGTTCACATCGATGCAGGCGTAGAAGGCGTTGGCGGTGTCGGCGATGTTCCAGATCGCCAGGACCTTCTGGCGCCCGGTCACGCCGCCGAGGTTGACGTTGTGGGAGACGGTGGCCGGTGGCTGCTTGTTGTTGCCGGGGATGTCCGCGACCTTCTGGCCGCCGACGTAGTACTCGTAGTTCCGCGTGCTGTGCCGGGCGGTGAACGTCCAGGTGAACGTCACCGACTGGCCAACGCTGCTGACCTGCCAGCCCTTGTTGTCGTCGTCGAGCTCGCGGAAGCCCGCGTTGCCGCCGCTGCAGCTGCGCAGGCCCTTCGGCCCCTCGACGCTCTGCGGCTCGTACTTGATCGCTCCGCACTGGACGATTCCCTTGGCGCACTGCGCCTGCCGGCTCATCGGAGCCGAGACGTAGCCGTGCGCGAAGGCCGAGGTCGCCGGGATCACGGCGACGAACGGGGCGATGCCGACGCCTGCCGCCGCGGCGGCGAGCCTGCGGTGTGACTTCTTCATGCGGGGGGTCCTTGCCTTTGGGGTGGTCATGTCGTGGCGTGGACGGGACCGGACGGGGCCGGACGGCGTCCGAAGCCGGGAGACGGCCACGGGCCGGGGAGACAAGCCGCGCCTGCCCGAGCGGCACGGCCGCGTCCGTTACCAGCCGCCATGTGCCGCCGTGAGTTCTCGAAGCCTCCGGCGGCTCCGGACGGTTGTTACTGGACGTTGACGTCGATGCAGGCGTAGAAGGCGTTGGCGGTGTCGCCGATGTTCCAGATCGCCAGGACCTTCTGGCGTCCGCTCACGCCGCCGAGGTTGACGTTGTGGGACACGGTGGCCGGCGGCTGCTGCATGTTGCCGCTGATGTCCGCGACCTTCCGGCCGCCGACGTAGTACTCGTAGTTCGAGGTGCGGTGGCGGGCGGTGAACGTCCAGGTGAACGTCACCGACTGGCCGACGGTGGTGGCCTGCCAGCCCTTGTTGTCGTCGTCGAGCTCGCGGAACCGGCTGCCGCCGCTACAGGTGCGCTGGCCCTTGGGGCCTTCGACGCTCTGCGGCTCGTACTTGATCGCTCCGCACTGGACGATTCCCTTGGCGCACTGCGCCTGCCGGCTCATCGGAGCCGAGACGTAGCCGTGCGCGAAGGCCGAGGTAGCGGGGATGACGGCGACGAGGGGGGCGATGCCGACGCCCGCCGCGGCGGCGGCGAGCCTGCGGTGTGACTTCTTCATGCGGGGGGTCCTTGCCTTTGGGGTGGTCATGTCGTGGCGTGGACGGGACCGGACGGCGTCCGGGGCCGGGGAGACGGCCACGGGCCGGGGAGACGAGCCGCGTCTGCCTGAGCGGCACGGCCGCGTCCATCGGGCGATGGAGGGGAGCGGGGCATGCGAACTCCATCTGATAGGAAACTTTCCTATCGGGTAGCTGAACGTTAACGTTCCGTCCGATTGCGGGCAAGACCTCGATCAGGGGAAGCCGTTCGGGCGCGCATGACCAGCGCAGGCCGAGAACTGAACCACTCTCGACCGCTCCAAAGAATTGTCAGAATCCCCTGATCATCGAACACCCGATTGGCGAAATCTGCCGACATCGCCCCACGAAATAAGCCTTGACCTGCGCAAATTGATCCCACTCGGCGGAACGGTTTGCCACGGTCCACTGGTTCCCGGCTCGGGTCACCGTCTGGAATGTATGGTCTGTAGTGAACTGTTTCGCGATCGCGGCCCCTCGCCGCCGGCCGCGGCGCGAAGCGAGCCACGACATGGAGGACGCGAGATGAGCTCTGTCGATCCCCGCATCGACCCGGTCGACGTGGACGCCTACCACCGGCTCGAACGCGAGCTGTTCGGCGACGACGCCCTGACCGGCACCGCCCACGTGTCCCGCACCTGGGCGCACAGCCCCGGCCTGACGAAGGCGCAGCGCCCCCTGCAGAACTACCTGCTCGGCCGGTCCCCCCTCCCCGCCCACGACCGCGAGCTGGCCATCCTCCGCGTCGCCTGGCTGAGCCGCTGCGAGTACGCCTTCGGGCAGCACGTCCGGATGGGCGCCGCCGCCGGCCTGACCCCGGAGGAGCTCGACCGCGTCCCCCAGGGTCCCGCCGCCGACGGCTGGACGGAGTTCCAGTCGGTCCTCCTCACCGCGGTCGACGAGCTACACGCCCGCAACCGCCTCACCGACCCGACCTGGACGGCCCTCGCCGGCACCTACGACGAGGCCCAGCTCCTGGACCTCATCGCCGTCATCGGCCGCTACTGGACGGTCACCGCGATGCTCAACACGATCAACGTCCGGCCAGAACCGGGGCTCCCCACCTTCCCCCGCCCCCGATAAACCCGGCTCCCCGATAAGCCCGGGGACGTGCCCGTCGCGGGCCGGTGGGTCACCGGACGTCTATCACGAGGGTCTTGACCTGGCTGAACTCGTCGATGACCCAGCGGCCGCCGAGCCGGCCCCGGCCGGACCGGCGTCCGGCCGCGCCACCGAAGGGCAGGCTGTACTCCCAGTAGTTCGAGGTGTCGTTGACGACCACCAGCCCGCAGTCGATGCGCTCGCCTATCTGGAAGGCCTTGGAGACGTCGGTCGTGAACAGCGAGCCGACGAGGCCGAAGTCACCGGCGTTGGCGGCCGCGACCATGTCGTCCTCGTCGTCGAAGACCGTCAGCGAGGCGACCGGGCCGAAGGTCTCTTCGGTGAAGAGGGCGGCGTCGCGCCCGACGGAGCTGAGGACGGTGGGCGGGAAGAAGAAGCCGTCCTGGTCCGCGATCCGCTCCCCACCGGTCACGACGTCCGCGCCGCGCTCCCTGGCGTCCTCGATCAACCGGTCGTAGCGGGCGATGCTGGACTCCAGGTGGACCGGTCCCATCGTGACCTCGGGATCCAGCGGGGACCCGAGAACCGTGTCCGTGGCCCGGGTCGCGAGCAGCCGGGTGAGCTCGTCCGCGCACGACGCCGCCACCAGCACCTTGCCGGCGGCGCTGCACACCTGGCCCGCGTTCCAGAACGCCGCGTTCGCGATCGCCGCCGCGGCGAGGTCGAGGTCGGCGTCGCCGAGGACGACCACGGGCGAGTTCCCGCCGAGCTCCAGCAGGAGCTTCTTGTCCCAGGCCGCCTTGGCGATGGCCTGGCCCGTCCCGCTGCCGCCGGTGAAGCCGACCGCGGCGATTCCCGGGTGCGTCACGAGGTGGCTCGCGACCGCGACCTCGTTCGTGATCACCAGCTGCAGCAGTTCCTGCGGGAAGTCCGCCGCGAGGAGGATCTCGCGGAACTTCGCCGCCACGACGGCCGTGGTGGGGGCCGGCTTCCACACGACGGCGTTGCCGGACGCGAGGGCCGGGCCGATGTACTCGACCGGAATGTTCACCGGGAAGTTCCACGGGGTGATGACCGCCCACACGCCCAGGCCCTCGCGGCGCACGATCGCCCGCTTGTTCGCGTCCTGCACGTGCGGCGTCTCACCGCCCAGGGCGAGGACGGACTCCGCGGCCATCTCCAGCCCGCGGACGGCGAAGAGTATCTCGCCGCGGGCCTCGGCGACCGGCTTGCCGTGCTCGGTGGAGAGCACCTCGGCGAGTTCCTCGTGCGAGGCGAGCAGCGCCCGCGCGGCCGAGCGGCACCATTCGGCGCGGGTGGCGGGACGCGCGCCGCGGGTCTTGCGGAAGGCCGCTCCGGCGCTGGCGACGGCGGCGTCCACGTCGTCCGTCGAGGCCGCCGCCAGATCGGTGAACGGACGTCCTTCGGCGGGGTTCGTCGCCGGGTACCGCGTGTCGCTTTCGCGCCACGACCCGTCGATCCAGGAGGCGAAGGAGTCGGCGCCCGAAGGCGTGGCAATTGTCTTGACCGTCATGACGATCCTTTCGTGTGATCGGGGCGCTCCCATTCCCAGCCGCCTTCGGGACGGGGCCAGTTCAGCACCGTGGCCGCCGTCCGGCCGAGTATCCAGACCTTGTCCTCCTCGCTGAGGAAGTCGAGCGTGTACCGGACGTGGTCGAGGTTCTCCCGCCAGGTCGCGCCGCGTACCCGCGTCGTGTCCGAGGCCCACATGAGCCGCTGCGGACCGTAGGCGTCGTAGACGCGGCGCAGCGTCGGGGTCAGCGACGGATAGGGGTACGGCTCGGACGTGTAGTCGGGGATCGCGGAGAACTTCATGTAGACGTTGGGGTACTTCACGAGCGGGAAGATGTCGTCGATGTACGCCCAGAGGTCCTGGGTGTCCGGGTCGCCGATGATCAGGCCCATGTGGTCGACGATCAGCCGGAGGTCGGGGTGCCGCTCCGCGATCGCGGCGACCTTGCGGACCTCGGGGCCGTAGATCAGCAGCATCAGGGGGATGCCGAGCCGCTCCGCGGCCTCCCAGAACCACGGGAACGTGTCGACGTCGATCCAGTCGCGTCCGCGGAAATCCGGGTAGCTCATCCGGATGCCGCGCATCCACGGATCGTCGAACCAGCGCTCGATGCGCTCGCGGTCAGGGTCCCAGAGGTTGAACCTGCCCATCACGCCGAACCGGCCCGGGTGCTCGGCGGCCCAGCCGAGCGCCGGCCCGTTGTCGTCGCCCGCCCAGATCGCCGGGACGATCGCCACGGCGTCGATGCCGAGCTCGTCCATCCTGGGCAGGATCTGCTTCGGGGTGGACTCCGGTTTCCCCGTGTAGGTCTCGCCGATGTCGGGCCAGGGCCGGTCCGGGGTGTCGGGCAGGAACATATGGATCTGGGTGTCGAGGATGAACATGACTCCCCCTCATCAAGGTCGCCGGACGGTCGCTCCGTCCGGCGGTGCCGCCCGTGG
The DNA here is from genome assembly GCF_004348535.1 of Actinomadura sp. KC216. Classification (GTDB taxonomy): domain Bacteria; phylum Actinomycetota; class Actinomycetes; order Streptosporangiales; family Streptosporangiaceae; genus Spirillospora. The sequence continues at coordinate 9,714 of NZ_SMJX01000125.1, read as the reverse complement.
AATGAACGAGATGTTCCGGTACCAGAGCCGCCACGGCGTCGTGTGCCTGGCCCAGGAGGCGGGGCCCGGGGTCCAGGTCTTCGCCTTCAGCAGCGTGCGCAGCGTCGCGAGGACGCTCTCGTCGCTGGCGTCCGCTAGCTCGTAGACGGCGAGGTAGCGCGGGCAACCGGGTGCCGGATGCTCGAGCGCCTGCCGCAGCGCGTACCTGGACGCCCGGCTGAAGCCGCCGATGGACGTCGCCTCGGGCACGTGGACGTTGGTGTAGAACTCCTCGAACTCGGCCAGCCCGTCGCCGATGTCCGCGGGCGGGTCGATCCCGATGATGTAGATCCCGTCCGGGACGCCCGCCGAGGGCGAGGTCTCCGCGACCTTCTCGTACACCACCCGCCATCGATGGGTGAGCAGCTCGGGCCACAGCGGCGGGTCGTCGGTGTAGGCGGGACGGGTGCCGTCGCCGGCGTTCGTCCCGCTGTTCGTCCCGCTGTTCGTCCCGCTGTTCGTCCCGCTGTTCGTCCCGGTGTTCGCTCCGGCGACGTAGGCGTCGGCCGCCTCCTCGCTCTCGATCTCGTAGGCCGCCAGGTACGTCGCGCCGAGGTCGCCCCGCGAGTCCGGCACCTGGAGGGCGTAGCGGTGCGCGGCGACGAACCCCGGATGCCTCGCGAAGACCTCGGGGATGTGCGTCTCGTCGTAGAACCGGTTGAACCGCGCGACGTCCGCCGGGTCCGAGCCGGCGAAGTCGAGAGCGATCCAGTACAGGAACCTGTTCGAGAAGGGTGTGTTCGCGTTCATACGGCGGCCTCCTGAAGGGCGGCGCTCATCCGATCCCGGCCTGGGCGGTCATGCTCCGGAGGCTCGTTCCTCTTCCAGCTTCGCGATGGCCGCCAGCGCCGCCTCCTTCGCGGCGTCCACGTGGCACCGGGCGAGCTGGGCGGCGCGGTCGGCGTCCCGGTCCGTGATCGCCGCGACGAGGTCGCGATACTCCTGCTCGGACCTCTCCCGGCGTCCGGGAATGGTGAGCGACAGCCGGCGCAGCGCGTGGATGCGCGCGTGGAGCGGCGCGAGGGTGGCCGCCAGCAGGGCGTTCCTCGCCCCCGCCAGCAGCAGCTCGTCGAAATGGTAGATCGAGGAGAGCTGGTCGTCGTCGCTCTTGCCGGGGCGCGTGAGCTTGACCAGTTCCAAGACCTCGGCGTCCGTGGCGCGTTTGACGAAGAGCGACGCGGCCTCGGACTCCAGCGCCGCGCGCACCTCGTAGAGCTGCCGGACGTCGTCGCTGCCGAGCACCGCCACCCGCACGCCCTTCCGGCCCGACGTCTCGACGAGCCCCAGCGCCTGGAGGTGGCGGACCGCCTCGCGGATCGAGGTCCGGCTCACGCCGGTGAGCTCCATGAGCTCGCGCTCGGTGAGCCGGCGTCCCGGCGACAGCGTGCCTTCGAGGATGGCCTGCCGGACCCGGCGCACGACGAGCTGCGGAACGGTCTCCGCGGGGCGGTCGATCCGCAGGTCCGGTCCCGTCTCTGACATGCCCTCTCCTCGATTTTTGTCTGACGTAGGATAGTCATACGTTCGATCGCCGGTCAATCTCCACTTAGTGGAGCGATGTGGTCGCAGAGCGTATTTTTCACTGGTACAGCGCTCGAACGTCACCTTTTCCGCAGACCAGGTCCACCTTCGTTATTGACGTGCCGTACTACGTCTGCTTTCGTACGTCATACAAACTACAAGCGCTCCCAACGCACCCGCACCAGCGTCTTCCAAGGAGGAAGGATGTTGAGTCGATTGGTCGGCATGGGGCAGAGGAGACGCCCCCGCATACTCGCGCCCGTGGTGGCGTCCGCGATGGTCGTCAGCCTCGCGGCCGCATGCTCTTCGGGCTCGTCGGAGGGGGAGGGCGCGTCCGGGGGCATGCTCCGCGTCGGCGTGGTCGCCAGCACCATCTCCACCCTCGACGCCTACTCCAACCTCAGATCGCAGGACTTCTACGTCCGCAACGCCACGATGTTCGAGCCGCTCGCCCACCGGACGAAGGACGGCGGCTACCAGTGGGCGCTCGCCACCGGCATCACCCACAACAAGGACAACACCGAGTGGACGGTCAAGCTCCGTCCGAACGTCAAGTTCCATGACGGCAGCGCGTTCACCGCGGACGACGTCATCGCGGTCTTCCAGCGGGTCCTCGACAAGAAGAACGCGCTCATCGAGCGCAACTACATCGACTTCATCGACCCGAAGGGCATCGAGAAGGTCGACGACCTGACGGTGAAGTTCAAACTGCCCAAGCCGTACGGGCCGTTCGAGTTCGCCGTCACCAACAGCAACATCATCTTCTACAAGAAGGGGTCCAAGCCCGAGCAGGCGATGGGGACGGGCCCGTTCCGGCTCGTCTCGTTCACCCCCGGGCGGGAGACGCTCGTCAAGAGGTTCGACGGCTACTGGGGCGCGAAGCCGAAGCTCGACCAGGTCAAGATCATCAGCTTCAAGACCGCGGAGGCCTCCACCAACGCGCTGATCGGCCGGCAGATCGACGCGAGCTCCAACATCCTCCAGACCTCGCTGCCGACGATCGAGAAGACGCCGGGCCTGAAGGTCATGAAGAGCGACGTGAACCTGAAGGTCTCCATCGGCATGCGCGCCGACACCGCGCCCTTCGACGACGTGCGCGTCCGGCAGGCGATGCGGCTGATCGTCAACCGGAAGCTCGCGCTCACCAACGCCTTCGACGGCCTCGGGGAGGTGGCGAACGACCACTCGGGCTTCGACAAGTGCGTGCCGGCCGTCCCCCAGCGGGAGCAGAACCTCGACCAGGCCAAGAAGCTGCTGGCGGACGCGGGCAAGTCGAACCTCACCATCGACCTGCGGACCGCCGCGAACAAGCCCGGCATGCTCCAGCTCGTCCAGATCCTCGCCGAGGACGCCAAGAAGATCGGCGTGACCATCAAGGTGCAGAAGATGGAGCTGGGCGCCTACCTCGAGAAGTGGGGCGAGTGGACGTTCTACACCGGCTACGACACGCGCCCCTACCTGGAGGGCGTCCCCGAGATGATCAGCGATGACGCGGTGCTCAACCACAACCACTGGGACGACTCGGAGTTCAAGTCCCTGGCCAAGAAGCTCTACGCCACCGCCGACGTGCAGGAGCAGTGCGAGATCCAGAAGCAGATGAAGAAGATCGAGTACGAGCGCGGCGCGAGCATCCTCACCGCGACGAACCCCACGGTGAGCGTGTACTCCTCTAAGGTGAGCGGCCTCGTCCCGGAATTCCCCTCGGGGAACCTGTACGACTTCACCAAGGTCAGCATCGACCAATGAGCAGGTCAGGTAGGACGGTGTCGCTGTGACGGCTATCGAGACGACGACCAGCGACGCGGTCAAGGACGCCCCGGCCCCGGGCCGCTCCCGGCGGGCCGCGCTCGCGTGGCAGATCGGGCGGCGTGCGCTGACGGGCGTGGCGACCCTGTGGTGCATCTCCATCATCGTCTTCGTGGCGACGCAGGCGATGCCCGGCAACGTCGCGCACATCATCCTCGGGCCCGGGGCGTCCGCCGAGCAGGTTGCCCAGCTGAACCAGAACCTGGGTCTCGACCAGCCGTTGCTCAGCCAGTACTGGGACTGGCTGAGCAACGTCCTCACCGGCGACATGGGAAACTCGCTGGTCAGCGGTCAGCCCGTGTCCGAGCTCCTCGCCGAACGGATCTTCAACTCCGCGACGCTGACCGTGATCGCGATGGTGCTCATCCTGCCGCTGTCCCTGCTGGTCGGCCTGCTCGCGGCCGTCTTCCGCGACAGGCTGCTGGACCGGTCCTACCTGGGCACCTCGCTCATCGTGACGGCGACACCGGACTTCGTCATCGGGAGCCTGGTGATCGCCCTGTTCGGCACCGTCGTCTTCAAGGTCCTCCCCCCGGTCTCGCTGATCCCTCCGGGTGACGCGCCCTGGGAGCATCCGCGGCAGCTCGTGATGCCGCTCGCCGTCATGGTGCTCGTCGGGGTCACCTATCTCTCGCGCCTCGTGCGCGTGTCGTTCATCGACGTGCTGGAGAGCGAGTACGTCCAGCTCGCGATCATCAAGGGCCTGTCGATGCGGCGGATCCTGTTCCGGCACGCCCTGCCGAACGCCCTCGCACCCAGCATCCCGGCGGCCAGCATCATGGCCGCCTACACCATCGCCGGCTCGGTCGTGATCGAGTACCTGTTCGCGTATCCGGGCATCGGCTCGGCGCTCGTGGACGCCGTCGCCGGCCACGACCTGCCGATGATCCAGGCGATCATCATGCTCATGGCGGTCGCGTTCTTCTGCTTCAACCAGCTCGCCGACGTGCTCGGAACCCTGAACAAGTCCCGCTGACGAACCTCGCTGACAGCCGAATCCCGCTGACAGACGAATCCTGCCGACAGACGAATCCCCGCTGACAGACGAAGGAGCGTCCGGCCATGATCCGAACGCGACCCAGGGAGCAGGGGGTCCAGGCTCCGCCCGCGAACCTCACCCGCCGCGTCCTGACCTCCCGGCAGACCCGGCTCGGCCTGATCATGCTGCTCACCATGATCGCCTTCGCGGTCGTCGGGCCCTTCCTCGCGCCGCACTCGCCGACCGCGGTCCTCGCGAAGCCGTACGCGCCGCCCGGCGACGGCCTGCTGCTCGGCGCCGACTCGCTGGGCAGGGACATCGTCTCCCGCATCCTCAGCGGGGGAGCCAACCTGACCTGGATGGCGATCGTCGCCACGTCCGGCGGCGTGATCCTCGGCACCGCCATCGGGTTGGTCGCGGCCTTCGCGGGCGGGGTCGTCGACACGCTGCTCATGCGGCTCGTCGACGTGCTGCTGACCTTCCCGACGATCATCATGGCGATCCTCTTCATCTCGATGGTCGGGCCGAACCGGGTGATCCTGGTGGTCCTGGTGGCGATCGGGCTCACGCCAGGCATGGCGCGCGTCATGCGCGGCGCGGCGCGTCCGGTGATGAGACGCGAGCACGTCATGTGGGCGCGGACCGTCGGGCTCTCGTCCCGCCACATCCTCATGCGGGAGGTACTGCCGAGCGTGACCTCCCCGCTCATGGTGGAGATCGGGCTCCGGCTCATGTGGTCGGTCGTGGGGCTCGCCTCGCTGAGCTTCCTCGGCTTCGGCGTCCAGCCGCCCGCGTCCGACTGGGGGCTCATGGTCAGCGAGAACAAGGACGGCCTGGCCATCCAGCCGCTCGCCGTCATGATTCCCGCCGCCTGCGTCGCCCTGTTCACCATCGGGGGCAATCTCTTCGCCGAAGGCGCCGCGCGCGTGATCGGCCGCACCGAAGGGGCTCGTTCATGAAGGCGGTCGAAGTCAGCGGGCTCACCGTCGCCCTCGACGACGGCAGCGTGATCGCCGACGACGTGTCGTTCACCCTGGAGAGCGGGCAGGTCATGGGCCTCGTCGGCGAGTCGGGCTCGGGAAAGAGCACGGTCGCGCTGGCGCTGCTCGGCTTCGCGAAGAAGGGGGCGAACATCACCGGCGGCAAGGTCGTGGTCGGCGGCGTCGACCTGCTCGCGCTCGCACCGAACGACCTGCGCGAGGCGCGCAAGAAGCTCATCGGCTTCGTGCCGCAGGACCCCGCGACGGCGCTCAACCCGGCGATGCGGATCGGCACCCAGCTGACCGAGGGAATGGTCGGCGCCAAGAAGGAGAACCTGCCGAGGATCCGCCAGGTTCTCGAAACCGTCGGCCTGCCCTCGGACGACGCCTTCCTGCGACGTCACCCCCAGGAGCTCTCGGGCGGCCAGCAGCAGCGGGTGGCGATCGCGATGGCCGTGGCGAAGGGCCCGGAGCTGATCGTCTTCGACGAGCCCACGACCGGTCTGGACGTCTCCACCCAGGCGAGAGTCCTGGAGATGGTCGCCCGCCTCTGCGCGGACAACGGCATGGCCGCCGTGTTCGTCTCGCACGACCTCGCGGTCGTCGGCGCCGTCGGCGACCTGGTGACCGTGATGTACGCGGGGCAGGTGCTGGAGACCGGGTCGCGCGAGGAGGTCCTGCACTCCGCCGCGCACCCCTACTCCATCGCGCTGCTGGAGTCGGTGCCGTCGACGCGCCAGCGGTTGCCGCTCGTCTCCATCCCCGGCCGGGCGCCGGCACCGGGAGCCGAGTTCGATGGTTGCGTGTTCGCGGACCGCTGCGCGTTCGTCGAGGACCGCTGCCGCGAGTCCGCGCCGCCGCTGGTCGCCACGCCCGCGGGCGGTGCGGCGCGCTGCGTCCGCGTCGACCACGTCCGGCAGAACCAGACGATCCTGGTCAAGGAGCCCTTGCGGCACGCCGAGAGCACGCGGGACGACGCGTCCGTCCTCAGCGTGCGGGACCTGAACGCCTCCTACGGCCGAACCCAGGTCCTCTTCGACATGTCCTTCGACGTCGCTCCCGGCGAATGCCTGGCGGTCGTGGGCGAATCGGGCAGCGGCAAGACGACCATGTCCCGCTGCCTGATCGGGCTCCACGAGGACCAGTCCGGCATCTTCGAGATGGACGGGAAGCCGCTTCCGCCCCGGTTGCGAGACCGGACCAAGGCGGTCAAGCAGCAGATGCAGTACGTCTTCCAGAATCCCTATGGTTCGCTGAACCCCCGCGAGACCGTCGCGACCTCGATCATGGTGCCGCTGAAGCACTTCTACGGAGACCGCGGCAAGGCCGCCCGCGCCAAGGCCAAGGAGGCTTTGGAGCGCGTCGAGATCCCGTGGCGGCTCGCGGACCGCTACCCCGCCGAACTGTCGGGCGGTCAGCGCCAGCGCGTGGCCATCGCCCGCGCGCTCGCCTGCGACCCTTCGCTGCTGATCTGCGACGAGGTCACCTCGGGCCTCGACGTCTCCGTCCAGGCCTCCGTCGTCGAACTGCTCCGCACGCTGCAGGACGACGGGCTGAGCATGATCTTCATTACCCACAACCTCGCCGTCGTCCGCAGCATCGGCGACCGCGTCGTCGTCCTGAGCCAGGGCCACGTCGTGGAGTCGGGCGCGGTCGAGTCGGTGCTCACCGGACCCCAGCACCCCTACACCCGCGCCCTCCTCGCCGACACCCTGGAGGTGGACCGGCCGCCCAACCCCGAACCGAGCAACCTCCCCACCTGACGCCTCCGTGACCGTCCCAGAATGGACGGCACGGTCCGCGGCATGGCGATCCGTCCAGCTCCTATCTCGTGCTGGGGCTGATCGGCCTGCGCGGGCCCAGCTCGTCCTACCAGCTCAAGCGGGCCGTCGAGCGGTCGGTCGGGTACTTCTGGCCGTTCCCGCACAGCCAGTTGTACGTGGAGCCGCGGCGGCTGGCGGAGGCCGGGCTGCTGGCGGAGTCCGCCGAGACCGAGGGACGCCGCCGCCGCACGTACTCGCTGACCCCCGCGGGCCGCGAGGCACTGCGGGAATGGCTCCGCGACCCCGGCACCGAGGTCTTCCAGGTCCGCAACGAGGCCGAGCTGAAGCTGTTCTTCAGCGAGCTCGGCGACGAGGGGACGGCGGAACGGCTCGCCGAGGCACAGGTCCGCTACCACCAGGGCCGGCTGGAGGAGTTCCAGAAGATGCTGGAACGCCTGATCGACCTTCCCGACCTGGAGAAACGCGTGGCGCCGCTCGTCCTCGGCGTCCGCATCGAAGAGGCGCACCTGCCGTTCTGGCACGACGTCCGCAACTCAGGCGTACACAGCGCCCTAGCCCGCACACGCCAGCCGGAAGGCCACACGGAACGCCCACCGAAAAGCCACTCAGAACGCCCACCAGAAGGCCACACGGAACGCCCACCGGAAGGCCAGCCGAAACCCCCGCCGGAAGGCCACACAGAACCCCCGCCGGAAGACCACACGGAACGCCCACCAGAAGGCCATGGATAGCGTCCGCCGGGAGACCACGCGGAGCGTTCGCCGGGCTGAGAAATCAATTCGCTCTGCCAGCCAGTGTTCTAGCTCGACCAGCCGGTGTTCTAGCTCGGCTAGCCGGTGTTCTAGCTCGGCTAGCCGGTGTCCTAGCTCGGCTAGCCTGGTGTTCTGCCTCCGGCCAGGCACTCCCGAATGGCGTCCGGCAATTCCCGTAGTCGATGCATGGGTAGCTCCAGCAAGGTCACATCTGCCGCCCAAGGCGCAGCCTCGGCAACCAATGCGCGCGCCTGCCGCTTTGTCAGATCACCTTGGACGTCGATCAACGCGTCCCGCCAGGTATTGGCCACCTTCCCATGCGCCCGATCCATCACCGCCCGCAGAATGCGCGACGCCGGATCATCACGAGGCTCATTCCTGCGGACGGCCTCGATTGCACGCCCGTCCTCGACCAGTTCATAAACCGGCTCTAGAACCGCAGTGAGTTCTCCCAGCCCAGCCGCCTCGGCCGGCACGACCCGCACTCGCTCAGCCCGCGTCGCCAAAAGCACGCGTGCCAGCGTCGCCTCCATCCCGGCGGGCAGGGCCACACCGGCCTGCCGGACCTTGGCCGCGTACGGCTTGGCCAGCCAGGTGCTCAACCGCACACGCGGCACCTCCGGCAGGACGTCCTTCGGCCACGCGCCGACGAGCACGTCCGGCCGCACATCGCCTAGATCCGCGGCCGACACCTTCACCTGCTCCCGTGCCTCAACCGCCTGCGGCCCCTGCGTGTATATGGCGGCGCTGAACCGATCCGCGCGCGCGATAGCCGCCGGAAGGCTCTTGGACGTAGGACGCAGTACGTACAAATCGGCGGCAGACCCGATGGCCTCAGCGCCGTAGTACCGATTGAAGTCCGGATAAATGGCCTCGGATACCAGGTTCAAATCCCGCAACGCATTCTGCACCTTCAAAGCGAGCGTCGGCGTCCGGTCACTGGCCCCGTACGCGAGCAGCACCCGTCCACGGCCCTGCTCACGCAGCCCTTGAACGGCCCGGGACACGAACAACCCGACCCCGTCCGGCGTGTAAGGCGGATCCGTAACCGCCAGATCAGCGAACTCCACCGCCGACCCCGGAAGCCCCAGCCGCAAATCGGCCCAGCGCGTCCGGATGCTCAAGCCCAGCTCCGCCGCCCGTTCATCGATATACGCGAGAATCCGCTCGTCGATATCGACCACCATGGTCTCGACCTGCGGATGGATCATCCCGACCGCGAGCGAGGTCAGGTCATGATCGCCGACGCAGAGCAGCCGCGTGTCCGCGAGCCAGAACCGCGCCCCTAGCAGCAGCGCGCGCCGCACCACCGTCTCCGGCGTCGCGGCCACATGATCCAGAACGTGGCGCCCGCGCGGCGCACGCGCAATGAAGTCCGCGACACGCTCGACAACGGCTTGGTACTCCGGCAGCAGATGCCCGACAGGATCAGCCGCAGCGAACGGCTGATGCCCACCCGCGAGGAGATCGCCGATCTTTCGGGCCTGCTCAGCGTCCAGCCGGAATCGATCACCGTCGCGCTCCACCGCGAGCCCAGCCAGCAGCGCCTCCACCGACCTCCGGGGCGCCGCACTCTCCCGGACGAGCGCGGCCAACGACCACCACCGGCCGTCCGCCAGCAGACTCAACGCCGCGTGGACCCGCCGGGGATCCATGCCCTCCACATCCGGAAGCCCCGTCGTCTCGTCCATCCGCCAGACCTTACTCTCTTCCCCCTGCTTCCTCTCTAACCAGGATTAATTGGTGTTGGCGGGTGTGGTGGTGAGGGTGAGGCCTGTGGTGGTCAGGCAGCCATCGATCACGTCGGGGTGGTGCTGGACCACTTTGAGGCGGTGCTTGATCATGCGGGTGAG
>NZ_SMJX01000124.1 GCF_004348535.1 Actinomadura sp. KC216 | reverse complement strand
GGGTGCGGGGGGCGTCACGGTGCGGGAGCCTGGCGGTCGTGCGGAGCCCGTGACGGCGTTGCGGGAGCCTGCCGGTCATGGGGAGCTCGTACCGGCGCCGATGTAGAGGCCGGAGCCAGGGCTCGGGTCGATGGTTCTTCGCATGGAAATCCTTCATGGTCGTGATCGGTCGCCGGAACCGTTCCGGCGACCTGGTCGCCTGATCGCGGCCAGACGCTGGACACGCTATCCATAAAGCCTCTCCCCGGCCTCCCCTCGGAGGCAACGGCCAGGACCTCTGAATGGCGGCCTGGGCGACGACGCTCACCCGGCGCCGCCGGTTTCCGCACTGAGCGCGCCGGCGCGGAAACCCTTGGTGACGAGCCAGATTCCCAGAGACAATTCCCAGACGATTTCCGGCGCCGTGAACAGGAAATTCACCGGGGACTGCTGCTCATAGGCTCCGAACAGGACGGCCGTCGCGGTGGCGCAGGCGATGGGCCCTCCGACGAGCCCGATGAGCGCCATGCGACGCGGCACCAGGCCCGACCGGTACATCAGGTAGCCGAGCAGCAGCCCATTGCCCAAGCCCGCGCAGAAGGCGGGGCCGAGCAGGAACGTCTGGTCCTTCACCGCCACCAGCGACCGGCCGATCAGAGCGGCGTCGGCGCCGCCCTCGCCTGCCAGGTCCTGCCGCAACGCCACGATGGCGAGCACGCTCACGATCCCCATCACGATGATGGTCGATTCGACGATGCGCAGGCCGACGTAACCGAGGGCGATGCTCTCGCTCTGCCGCTTCAGGACGGGGAACAGCACGAGCGCGGTGGCGATGTTCGCCACGGCGGTCAGGATCTCGAGCAGGGCCCCGAGCCGCACCCGCGTGTCCGCGCCCGCTCCCAGGATGTAGTCCGCGTCATTGAGGACCGGGTCGTACAGGAACACCGCCGGGATCGAGAAGGCGAAGGTGAGGATGAACCAGGCACCGGCGATTCTGGCGGTCCGCTGAATGGCGTCGCCCGGGATATCCGGCGTCCGGGATTCGGTCGTGGTCACGTGGCTCCCAAGCCTTGAGGCGGCCCCGCCCGAGTGCCGGGCCAGTGGTAGGGAACCACGTCGAATGGGCGTTGTCCCCATCCGCGCGTGGCCGGTTCAAGCCGCGCGGATGGGGACATGTGCTGCGGTCGGTCAGGTGCGCGAAGCGGCCTTCGGGCGACCGGCCGCGGGCGTCAGGTGCTTGAGCGCCTGGAGGATCTCCTCGACCTGCTCCTTGGCGTCGCCGAAGAGCATCTGGGTGTTGTCGCGGAAGAACAGCGGGTTCTGGACGCCCGCGTACCCGGTGGCCATCGACCGCTTGAACACGATGACCTGCCGCGCGTTCCAGACCTCCAGGACGGGCATCCCCGCGATGGGGCTCGCGGGGTCCTCCTCGGCGGCGGGGTTGACGATGTCGTTGGCGCCGATCACCAGGACCACGTCGGTGTCGCCGAAGTCGTCGTTGATCTCGTCCATCTCCAGGACCAGGTCGTAGGGGACCTTGGCCTCGGCGAGCAGCACGTTCATGTGGCCGGGCAGGCGTCCGGCGACCGGATGGATGCCGAACCTGACCTGGACGCCGTGGTCGCGCAGCCGCGCGGTCAGCGCGGCGACCGGGGCCTGCGCCTGCGCGACCGCCATGCCGTAGCCCGGAACGATGATCACCGAGGAGGCCCCGGCGAGCGCCTCGGCGGACTCCTCGGCGGTGATCTCCCGGTGCCGTCCCTGGTCGCCGCCGGACGCGGCGGGCGCCTCGAGCCCGAAGCCGCCCGCGATGACCGACAGGAACGAGCGGTTCATCGCCTTGCACATGATCGCCGACAGGTAGGCGCCCGAGGACCCCACCAGCGCGCCGACGATGATCAGGAGGTCGTTGCCGAGCAGGAACCCGGACGCGGCGGCCGCCCAGCCCGAGTAGCTGTTCAGCATGGAGACCACCACGGGCATGTCGCCGCCGCCGATGGAGGCGACCAGGTGCCAGCCGAGCAGCAGCGCCAGCGCGGTGACCGCGATGAGCGGCCACACCCCGGGCTCGACGACGAACACGACGGTGAGCAGCGCGAACGCGGCGAGCGCGGCGACGTTGAGCAGGTTCTTGCCCGGCAGCATCAGCGGCGCGGACTTCATCCGTCCCGACAGCTTGCCGAACGCCACGATCGAGCCGGTGAAGGTGACGGCGCCGATGAACACGCCGATGAACACCTCGGCGCTGTGGATGCCGAGCATGTCGTCGCGGGCGAGCGCCGCCGCCTCCGCGCCGTCCGGATGGTGCTCGACGTGCAGGTAGCCGCTCCAGCCGACCAGGACGGCGGCCAGCCCGACGAAGCTGTGCAGCAGCGCGATGAGCTCGGGCATCGCGGTCATCTCCACCGCACCGGCCCGGTTCAGCCCGATCAGCGCGCCCGCCGCGATCGCGGCCACGAGCAGCCCGAACGCGGGGACGCCGATGTCGCCGTCGATGGTGAGGGCGACGGTCGCGACGAGCGCCACGGCCATGCCGAGCATCCCGTAGGTGTTGCCCAGGCGGGCGGACTCGTGCCGGGACAGCCCGGCCAGCGCGCGGATGAAGAACAGCGCCGCGACGATGTACGCCGCGGTCGCGGCGGTGGCGATCGTCATGGCCTAGCTCCTGATGAACATGGCGAGCATGCGGCGCGTGACCGCGAACCCGCCGAAGACGTTGATGCTCGCGAGCAGGATCGCCGCGAGCGACAGGACGGTGATCGCCGCGTTCCCGGTGCCGATCTGCAGCAGCGCACCGACCACGATGATCCCGGAGATCGCGTTGGTCACCGACATCAGCGGGGTGTGCAGCGCGTGGTGCACCTTCCCGATGACGTAGTAGCCGATCACGATGGCCAGCGCGAACACGGTCAGGTGCACCTGCAGCGCGGCCGGCGAGAGTGCGATCAGCCCGAACATTCCAACGGCCGCAACGGCCACGCCCACCTGGCGTAGCAGTGGGTTCGCCTTGCGGGCCGGTTCGTCCACCTTGGCGTCCTGCTGCACCGGCTTGTCGGCCGCCGGTGCCGCCGACACAGCGACCGGGGGCGGCGGCCAGGTGAGCCCGCCCTCCCGGACGACGGTCATCGAGCGCTGCACGACGTCGTCGAAGTCCAGGACGAGCACGCCGTCCCGCTCCGGGGTCATCAGCCGCATCAGGTTGACCAGGTTGGTGCCGTACAGCTGGGACGCCTGCGCGGGCAGCCGCCCGGCCAGGTCGGTGTAGCCGAGGATGATCACGCCGTTGTCGGTGACGACCCGCTCGCCGGGGACCGTCCCCTCGACGTTGCCGCCGTTCGCCGCGGCCATGTCGACGATCACCGAGCCCGGCCGCATCGTCGCCACCATCTCGGCGGTGATCAGCCTCGGCGCGGGCTTGCCGGGGATGAGCGCGGTCGTGATGACGATGTCGACGTCGCGGCACTGGTCGGCGTACAGCGCGGCGGCGCGGACGTTGTAGTCGTCCGACATCTCCTTGGCGTAGCCGGTGTTCGGGGCATCATCGTGCTCGGGTTCGGCGACGGCGAGGTAGTCACCGCCGAGCGAGCGGACCTGGTCGGCGACCTCCGGCCGCGGGTCGGTGGCCCGGACGATCGCGCCCAGGCTGCCCGCCGCGCCGATCGCCGCGAGCCCGGCGACCCCGGCCCCCGCGACCAGCACCTTCGCGGGCGGGACCTTTCCCGCCGCGGTCACCTGGCCGGTGAAGAACCGCCCGAACTCGTGCGCGGCCTCGATCACCGCCCGGTACCCGGCGATGTTGGCCATCGAGGAGAGCACGTCGAACGACTGCGCCCGGGAGATCCGCGGCACCGCGTCCAGCGACAGCGCCGTGATGGGACGCTCGGCGAGGTCTTCCACCAGGTCCGGCCTGAGCCGCGGGCTCAGCAGGCCGATGAGCGTGGCACCCGGGCGCAGCCTGTCCAGCCGCTCGGGGGAGGGCGGGTTGACGCCGAGCACGACGTCCGCGGTGTCCGCGTCACCGATGGCGGCGCCGGCCGCCTCGTACCGGTCGTCGGGGAAACCGGATCCGGCTCCGGCGCCGGATTCGACGACCACCTCGTACCCGAGCTTCTGCAGCTGGGTGACGGTGTCCGGTGTCACCGCCACCCGCCGCTCCCCGGGCGGATCCTCCTTGAGAACCCCAACGATCATGACAACCACCTCACATGTTGCGCGGCGGGCACGGCGCGGGACAGCGCGCCATGGGGCCGCGGGTGCCTGTCCGCCGGCGCGGGCGCGGGCGGTCGGACGGCGTCGGATATCTCGACATCAAGTTAATTCTGCCACGCGCGGAGCCGCTTCGGCTTTGCGCTGTGTGCCAGTCTTCGCCGCGAATGCTTGGGAACTTGGAACAACGCGCCACGCACAGTGATCACAAGGACGCGCTCTGACCCCCGGCCTGCCGACGGTCAGGGCTGCCACCGGCGGGGCGTCCCGGGAGGCCAGCGGAGCATGTGACCGCGCATGCGCGTCAGCGTCGGCCAGCGCACGGACACCCCGTCCTCGACGCCCAAGCGCATGTAGAGGGTGAACGCCAGGGTGAGCCCGAGCACCAGGCCGAACTGCACGAGAAGCAGCAGCCCACCCCCGGCGAAGGCCATCGACAACCCGCAGAGCACCGCGACCGCCAACCACGCCACCGACGCCCACCGCAACACCTTCTGCCGCCGCCTGGCCCTCGCCAACGACGACACCCGCAGGGTCAGCGCCCTGCCGCAGGCGGGACACTCCACCCGCCTGTCCTCCCACCCGCGCTCCGGCCGCTCCCCCTCGACGGGAAGAACGAGCCATTCGCGCCGGGTAACGAAGGCGCCGGGAGTGGTGGACACCAGATGCCCGTACCCGATTCCGGTCAGAGAACCGACCCCGTCCCTTTGCGAATCCACCGTTCAGCCAGGTGAAGACCCGACCGTCGAGCCGCAGGTCGTACTCTTGTCGGCGATGGGAACACGAGGTGTGGAGGGCGCGTATCAGGGTGCCCTCCGGGCGTTCCAGAACCCGATGCTCGACCTGCTCCACCGGACCTACGCGCCGTTCGTGGTGACGGTGCTGGCGATGATGTTCACGCCGGAGCGGCCGACCGTCGCGGTGGCGGACGCCCACGCGGAGATCGCCGACGCCCTCGACCGGCTGCGGGCGGCGGGCCACGGCGACGAGGGCGACCAGCCCCTGCCCGCCGGGAACGCCCGTGACCTGTGCAGGCAGTGGGTGCACGCGGGCTGGCTGGTGCGGCAGGTCTCCGACGACGTCGAGGTGTACCGGCTGTCCGCGCACGGCGTCGGCGCGCTGGAGGTGGCGGGACGGGTCGGCGGAGCGCGGACCAGGGTGTCGGAGTCCCGGGTCCGGACGCTGCTGGAGGCGGTCGAGCGGCTCGCGCAGGACGCCGACCCGGACGTCATGGCCCGGATGGCGCGGCTCCAGACGGAGATCGATCAGCGGCGCAGGGAACTCGACCGTCTCGAACGGGGCGGCGCCGTCGAGACCGTCGCCGACGACCAGCTGCTCGAAGCGGCCGAGAACGTGCTGCACCTGGCGCGGGAGCTGCCCGCCGACTTCGCCCGCGTCGCCGAGTCGATCAAGGCCATGCAGCGGGACGTCGTCGCCGACCTGCGGCAGGACGTGCGGCCGACCGGGGAGGTGCTGCGCGAGTACCTGGAGCGCGGCCGGCAGATCATGGACACGACAGCGGAGGGCCGCGCGTTCGCCGGGGCGCTGCGCCTGATCGGCGACCCGGCCCAGATCGAGGACCTGTGGAACCTGCTGCGCACCGTGCTGCGGCACGGGTTCACCGACCTCATGCCGGAGCCGCAGCGGCGCGAGCTCGGCGAGATCGCGCGCCGGATCGAGCAGGGCGTCAAGGAGGTGCTGGCCGCGCAGCGGCAGGCGTCGCACGTCATCACCACCCAGGTGCGCAACCATGACCCGATGCGCGACCGCCAGGTGGACGAGCTGCTGCGCGACGTGATGTCCGGGTTCCAGACCTGGGTCCCGAGATCGCGCCGCGGCGCGGCCGTCGACCCGCTGCGCCGCCTGCCGGTGGCCGACGTGAAGCAGCTCCGGCAGACCGTGAGCGACCTGCGCCCGCCCGAGCCGCCGACGCCGCTGCGGGAATGGGACGAGGTGGAGGACATGCCGGACGCCGACACCCGGGCATGGGGCGGCCCCCAGTACGCCGAACTGCGCGAGCACCTGGCGGCGTTCGCGGGCGACGCGGACGGCGTCGACGTCGCGGCCGCGTTCCGCGCGGCGGCCGAGCGGATACGGCGGCCGGTGGACCTGCTCGGCCTCCTGGAGATCGCGCACGGTTTCGGCATGACCGACACGGCCGAGGTCGCGGTGGTCGACGCGGTCCGGCCGGACCGGACCCTGCGGCGCTTCGCGTTCGGCGGGGTCCTGGCGGCGAGCCCGGCGACACCCCCCGCCGCCGACGAGAAGGCGGGAAACGACGGTGACTGAACCGGAGGCCGCGGGCGAGGACCGGCCGGCCGGCGAGGAGGCCGGCTTCATCAGCCCGGTGGCGATGGAGGACGACCCGTCCGAACTGTTCGCCGGTGACACCGGCACGCTGGACGTCGACGTGCGGCGCGTGCTCGTACGGCTGCTGCAACGCAGGTTCCTGCTGGCCGACAAGAACCCGGCGCAGTGGCGCACGCTGCTGGAGAACCAGCAGCTCATCGAGTCGCGGTTGCACGACCTGTTCGTCCGGCTCGTCGTCGACCACGACCGGGGCATCGCCTACAAGCAGCAGGTGCGCTCGGCGGAGCTCGACGTCCCGATCCTGCTGAAGGACGACCCCTACAGCCGCGCCGAGACCCTGGTCCTGGTCCATCTGCGGACCGTCTACCAGCGGGAACGCGGCACCGGCGAGACGTCGGCGCGGGTCGACATCGAAGAGCTGGAACAGACCGTCCTGACCTACTTCGACCCGGACGACCACAACCTCGCCCGCGGCCAGCGCGAGATCCGCAACGCGGTGCAGCGGCTCGCCACCGAGGGCCTCCTCGCGGAGGAGTCCGCGGGCCGGTACCTCATCACGCCGCTGGTCGAGGTCGTGCTGAGCACGGAGAAGATCGCCGAACTGAGCTGGTGGCTACGGGAGCGGAACGAGGGGCCATGACCGCAGCGAAGCGAGGATCAGGGCCCCTCCCCTCCGGGGGCCTGGGGGGCGCCCCCCAGGAAGGCAGGGCGCCATGAGCATGATCGACACGCTGTTCGGGCTGATCCCGGCCGCGTCGCGCGGGCAGCAGTGGGTGGCGAGGGACCTGCAGCTGGTCAACTGGGGCGGCTACGACGGGTACCACCGCATCCGGTTCGCCCCGGGCGCGACCCTGTTCAGCGGCGGTTCGGGGTCGGGCAAGTCGACGCTGATGGACTCCTACATCGCGCTGCTGATGCCGCACACCACGCCGTTCAACGGGGCGTCCAACGGCGGGGTGGTCGGCCGGCCGCGCGGCAAGGACCAGCGCAACATCCTGTCCTACGCGCGCGGCAAGCTCGACGAGTCGCGGACCGGCGGCGAGACGAGGGTGCGGGTGCTGCGCGGGGACGGCCGCGACACCTGGTCGGCGATCGCGATGACCTGGGCGGACCGGAGCGGCGCGGTGTTCACCGCGCTCCGCGCCTGGTACGTGCCGGCGTCCGCGCGCGCCCTCGACGACGTCGTCGTGGTCCGCGCCGTCCGCGACGACGACTACGACCTGCGCGAGCTGGACGGCCCGGCGGGCAGCAGGTTCGCCCGCGACGCCGTCACCGCGACGGGCCTGACCTGCTTCGGCACCGACCGGGACTTCACCGCCCGCCTGCACACCTCGCTCGGCATCGGCGCCGCAGGGGACGGGCACAAGGCGGTCGGGCTGCTCGGCCGGATCCAGGCGGGCCAGCAGATAACCACCGTCGACGCGCTGTACAAGACGATGGTCCTGGAGGAGCCGTCCACCCTGGCCACGGCGGACGAGGTGGTGCAGCAGTTCGACGAGCTGTCCGGCACCCGGGAACGGATGATCACCGCCCGCCGGCAGGTGCGGGCGCTGACCCCGATCCGCGAGCACCGCACGACCATCGACGGCGCGGTGACACGGTTGCGGGTGATCGAGGACATCGGATCGTTCACCGACCCGTCGTCCCCCGCGGCGCTGTGGCGGCACGAACGCCGGCTCGACCTGCTGCGCGCGGCCGAGCAGGACCTCACCGGACGGCGCCGCCGGGCGGAGGAGGCGGTGCGCGAGACGGCCGCGCTGATCGGCGCCACGGAGGCCCGGCGGGAGGCGCTGCTCGACACCCTCCGCGCGTCCGGCGGCGACCGGCTGGACACCGCGCTCCGGGAGATCCGCAACGTGGAGCGGCGGCTGGCCGACGTCGAACACGTCCGGGAGCGGCTGGACCGGGCCCTCGCCACCATCGGCACCGCCGCGTCCACCCGTGAGGAGTTCGCCGCGCTGCTCGACACGGCGCACCGGGCCCTGGCCGACTCCCAGGCCAGAAAGACCGCCCAGAACGAGTTCGCCGAGGCGACCGCGGAACGCAAGGCCGCCGAACGCGAGCTGGCCGATCTGCAGGCCGAGTACAAGGCGGTCAAGGCCCGCCGCGGCAACATCCCCACCGACCTGCACACCGCCCGCGACCGGCTCGCCGAGGCCGCCGGGCTCACCCCCGACGACCTGCCGTTCGTCGGGGAGCTGATCGAGGTGCGCACGGAGTACGAGCCGTGGCGGGAGGCGTTCAACCTGGCGCTCGGCGGGTTCGCCACCCGGATGCTGATCGACATCGGCCGGCTGAACACGTTCCGCGAGGCGATCAACACGGTGCGGCTGCCCCGGCGCATCCACTTCGAGGGCGTCCGCACCGGCATGCGCGACGAGATCGGCCTGAACGACAGGACGCTCCCCGGCAGGCTCGACTACCGGCCGTCGCCGTTCACCGCCTGGCTCAAGAGCGAACTCGTCCGCGGCTTCGACTTCGTCTGCGTCGAATCGCCCAAGCTGCTGATGCAGCACGCGAAGGCGCTCACGATCACCGGCCAGACCTCGCAGGGCGGACGGGGCGCGCACGGCGGCCACGGCCGGGCCAACCTGCTGGGCTTCACCAACAGCCGCCTGCTCGCCGACCTCGACACCCGGATCGGCCACGCCCGCGAACGCCGCGACGACGCCGCCGACCGGGCGACGAAAGCGGAGCGGACCCTCAACTCCTTCGAGGAAAGGCGTGCCGCCTACCAGGCCGTCACCGAACTGTCCTGGGAGCAGGTGGACGTCGCGTCGGTCACCGCCGAACGGGACCGCTGGCAGCAGGTCATCGACGAGGTCCGCGAGGGCAACCCGGAGATCGACCGGCTGCAGCAGGAGGCGGACGCCCTCAAGAGGGAGGTCACCACCCTCACCGAGCGCGTCGGCGGGCAGAAGCAGGAGGTGGAGCGGCTCAACATGTCCTGGGAATCGATCGTCGACGAGGTCGACGCCGCCCAGCGGGCGCTCGACACCGCCGCGGCGACCGGCACCGAGGTGAGCGAGGAGCACCGGGAGTACCTCACGCGGCTGTTCGACGGCGCCCCGGACGGCACCGACCCCGCGACCGCGCTGGCGGACTTCGACGCCGCTCACCGGCGCGGCGTCGAGCGGATGCGCGCCGACCGCGCGTCGGCGGAGGAGGCGATCGGCCGGTCGCGCAAGGCGCTGCACGACACGTTCTCGACGTTCGTCGAACGCTGGCCGAACCCGAACCTCGGCACCGACCCGGACGCGTCCTACCGCGACTTCGACCGCCTGCTCACCGACCTGGAGTCCAGCGGCCTGCACGAGCTCGAGACCGAGTGGCGCGACAGCCTGCTCAAACTCTCCGGCAACGACCTGACCAGCCTGGACAGCGAGCTCGCCGCGGCCGTCCGGGAGATCCGCGACCGGATCGACCCGGTCAACCGGATCCTCGCCGAACTGCCGTTCGCCGACGAGGACCACCGGCTGCGCATCGACCCGCAGGAAAGCCACTCCGCCGTGCGCGCACGGTTCCGCAAGGAACTGCGCGACGTGCGCGCCGTCATCGACAAGGCGGCCACGGACGCCGACCGGGAACGCGCCTACCACCGCATGGCCAAGGTGATCGACCGCATCCGCCGCACCGCGCCCGATTTCGCCGACCTGATCGACGTGCGCAACCACGTCCGGATCAGCGCGGAGAAATGCGATCTCAACGGCGAGCATGTCGCGATCTATGACCACATCGGGGAGAAGTCCGGCGGCGAGTCCCAGGAGCTGGTCGCGTTCATCGTCGGCGCCGCCCTGCGCTACCAGCTCGGCGACGCGGGCGCCGAACGTCCCCGCTACGCCCCCGTCTTCCTCGACGAGGCGCTGATCAAGGCGGACGCGCACTTCACCGGCCGCGCCATCGGCGCCTGGCGCGGGCTCGGCTTCCAACTGATCATCAGCGCCCCCAACGACAAGCACAGCGCGATCGAACCCCACGTGGACGCCGAATTCCTGATCCTCAAGAACGCCGAGGGCCGATCCTGGGCAAAACCCATCGTGGCACTCCCCGACGCATGACCTTCACCTGGCGCGGGTCAGCGGGCTACGGCTTGGCGGTAGGTCTCGTCGGTGTCGAGGAGGTTGCGGTGGGTGTCCTCGGCGGTGATGGCGCCGCCGTCCAGGACGAGGACGCGGTCGGCGGCGTCCAGGAATGGCGGGCTGCTGGTGATCACGATGGTGGTGCGGCCCCGGCGCAGCGCGGCGATGTTGCGCGCGATGAGCTGTTCGGTGACGGCGTCGACGGCGGTCGTCGGGTCGTGCAGGACGAGGATGTCGGTGTCGGCCGCGAGGGCGCGGGCCAGCGACAGCCGCTGCCGCTGGCCGCCGGACAGGTTCGCGCCCCGGTCGCGGACGGCGTGGTCGAGCCCGTCGCGGTGCAGGGCGACGACGTCGGTCAGCAGGGACGCCTCGACGGCCTCGGCGATCATCCGTCCGGTGCCCGACGGGTCGATGTTCGTGCGGAGGGTGCCCGCGAAGATCTCGGCGTCGTACGGGTTCACCAGCATGTGCTCGCGGAGCGCCTCGATCGACAGGTCGGCGATCTCCTGCCCGCCGACCCGCACCGCGCCCTCGTACGCGTCGGGCGGGACGGTCGCCGCCAGGACGGACGCGAGGTCGGCCGCCGCGCGCGGCTGGTAGGCGGTGATCGCCACGAACTCGCCGGACGGCACCGTGAACTTCAGGTCGTTCAGGGCCCCGTAGCGGACGCCGTCGACGTCGAGGCCGCCGCCCGGCGCCGGACGGCCGCGGCCCGGGGTCGTCACCGGCGGCGCGGCGAGGACCAGCGCCATCCGCTGCGCCGACGCCCGCGCGATCATCACGTACGTCGGCATCTGCGAGAACAGCTTGAGCGGTTCGATGATGAACTGCGCGAGCCCGACGGCCATGACGAGCTGGCCGATGCTGATCTGGCCCTGGAAGGCGAGCCGTCCGGCCATGAGCGTCACGGCGGTGGCGAGGAGCGCGTTGAGGGCCAGCGCGGCGCCCGCGTACGCGCCGTTCGCCCGCGCGACGATCACCGCCTGGTGCCGCGCCTCGGTGCTGACCGTCCGGTAGGACCCGAACGCCGCGTGGTTGCCGCCGAAGCCGCGCAGCGGGCGCAGCCCGGTGATCAGGTCGGCGACCTTGGCGCCCGCCCGCGCCACCCGGGCCTGCTGCTCGCGGGTGCCGGAGCCGATCCGCCGGGACAGCACGCTCAGGATCGTCAGGATCGCGATCGTGCCCGCGATCACCAGCAGGCCGAGCCGGACGCTCGCCATGCCCAGCGCGACCGCCGCGACCAGCACCGCGACCAGCGAGCTGATGAGCAGCGGCACCACCTCGATGATGTCGGCGGTCTGGTCGGCGTCCTCGGTGGCGATCGTCAGCACCTCGCCGGACTTGAGGCCGGTGTCCCTGGCCACCGGCTGGAGCCCGCGGGACGCGACCTCCACCCGCCAGCGGTGCGCCTCGGTCGTGTTGGCCTTCTGCAGGATGCGCATCCCGAACTGCCACGAGAACGACACCGTCGTGATGATCACGGCGAGCGCGGCGATGGAGAGGGCGAGCGCGTTCAGGCTCCGGTCCCGCATCGTGTGCTCGACGATCAGGCCGAGCGCGATGGGGAAGGCGGTCTCGCCCGCCTGGTACAGGCCCATGAGGACGGTGCCGCCGGTCATGGCGCCGAGGTTGCGGCGCAGCGCGGTCCGGAGGATCGCGGAGCCTGTGCTGGGCTGCGGTTCGTCGGGGGGAGTC
Organism: Actinomadura sp. KC216; assembly: GCF_004348535.1. Lineage (GTDB taxonomy): Bacteria > Actinomycetota > Actinomycetes > Streptosporangiales > Streptosporangiaceae > Spirillospora. The sequence goes on along the minus strand of NZ_SMJX01000124.1, from coordinate 10,026 downwards.
AACGGCCTAACTGCCTTCTCGCCAGGCTCGCCACAGCCGCGCGTATCGGCCGTCCTGGGCGACCAGATCCTCGTGGGTTCCCTGTTCGACCACGCGGCCCGCGTCCAGGACGGCAATCCGGTCGGCGGCCATCGCCTGGGTCAGCCGGTGCGCGACGAACAGCGTGGTGCGCCCCCGGCACGCGGCGAGGACGGCCCGTTCCAGTTCGGCGGCGCCCTGGCTGCCCGCCTCGGCGGTGGACTCGTCCAGCACGACGACCGGCGCGCGGCCCAGGACCAGGCGGGCCAGGGCGATCTGCGCGACCTTGGTGACGTCGAGGCGCTCGCCGCCCTCGCCGACCCTGGTGGCGAGGCCGTCGGGCAGCGCGTCGACCCATTCGCCCGCGCCGACCGTGCGCAGCGCGTCCATTAGCTCGGCGTCGGTCGCGTCCGGGGCGGCGAGCCGGAGGTCGTCGGCGAGCGGGCCGGAGAACACGTGCGTCTCCTGCGTCAGGATGCTCACCAGAGTGCGCGCCGCGGCCTCGTCCAGGTCGGCGAGGTCCGTCGAGCCGATGCGGACCGAGCCCTTCTGCGGGGTCCCGATGCCCGCGACCAGCGCGGCCAGGGTCGACTTGCCCGCGCCCGTCGCCCCGACCAGCGCGAGCGACCCGCCGGCCGGGATCGCCAGGTCGACGTCCCGGAGCACGGGCGCTTCGCCGCCGGGGTAGGTGAACGTCAGCCCCTCCACCGTCACGGGGTACGCGGCGGCGGGCGGCGGAGGGACGGCCGGGTCGCCGACCAGTCGGTCCTCCGCGGCCTCTCCCAGGACGCCGACCAGCCGGGTCAGGCTCGCGCCCGACTTCTGCGCCTCGTCGAAGGTGAACATGATCGAGCCCAGCGGGTTGAACAGCCGGTGGAACAGCAGCGGCGCCGCCGCGACCTCGCCCAGGCTGGCGGCGCCCGCCTCCAGCAGCGCGTACCCCACCACGATGATCAGGACGAGCCCGATGAACTCCGCGCGGTTCTCCCGCCCGACGAACCGGCCGAAGAACCGGAACACCTCGATGCCGAGATCGCGCACCCGCCACGACTCGGCGGTGACCTTCGCGCGGAAGGCGTCCTCCAGCCGGTACGCCCGGACGGTGCCGATCCCGTCCAGGCCGCTGATCAGCGCCTGCGCCCGGTCGGCCTGCGCGGCCCGCTGCCGCCGGTAGAGCGGGGCGGACCGGGGCAGGTACCAGCGCAGCGCCAGCGCGTACGCGGGCAGCGCGCCCGCACCCGCCAGGCCGAGCCGCCAGTCCAGGCCGAACATGCCGCCGGTGGCGATGACGACCAGCACGCCCGCCGAGAAGACGGTGGGGATCGCCGTCCGGATGCCCTTGGACACCACGGCCACGTCGTCGCCGACCCTGGAGAGCACGTCGCCGCGCCCGACCTGCTCGATCCGCGCGCTCGGCATCCCCAGCACCGCCCGGACGGCGCCCTCCCGGAGCCGTGCCAGCAGGTCCGCGCCGAGCCGTCCGATCAGGTACGTCGACGCGGCGTTGGCGGCCGCGCCGAGCAGCGCGGCGCCCACCATCAGCGCACCGATCGTGATCAGGATCGACTGCGGCTCGCGCCCGATCACTCCGTCCGCGACCCGGCCGAGCAGCAGCACCGGCAGCACCTGGAGCGCCGCCCCGGCCACCGTCGTGAGGACGGTCGCGGACGTCAGCCACGGCACGTCCCGGCAGTGCGAGGCGACCCATCGGGCCGCCTCGCGTCCGGTCGCCGTGCGCAGGGTCGCCGCCTGCGGGGCCGCCGTCTTCCCCGCCGCCGGTGCGGCGCGCGTGTCGCTGGTGCTCACCCCTGGCCGGCTGCCGCCTTGACCAGCTCGTCGATCGCGTAGGGCAGCGACAGCAGCGTGCCCTGGGACATCGCCGCGCCGATCGCCGGGCCCTCGCTGTCGAGCAGGTACGACACCTTCCCGCCCTTGACCGCCGAGAGGTTGGCGAACAGCTCGAACTTCTTCAGCGCCTCCTGGTCGGCCTTGTCGTTGATGACGAAGATGCGGTCGACGTCGATGAGGTCCATGCGCTCCGGGGACAGCACCGTGAAGAACTTGCCGCCCGCGATCTTGTCGATCTCGGTGGCGCCCTTGAAGCCGATGCCCGAGAGCATCCGCCCGCGCACGTCGGTCGTGGTGAACGGCGCGACCGAGTCCTTGTACCAGGACAGCGCGACGGCGGTCTGGCCCGCGAACTCCGGGTGCGCCTTGCGGGCGGCGTCGAGCTTGGCCTGGATGTCCTGCACCATCTTCGTGCCCTCGGCCTCCTTGCCGAGCGCCTTGGCGATGTGCACCGCGTTGTCCTGCCACGGCGCGCTGAACGGCTCCTTCTCCGCCTTCGTCCGGCCCACCGTCGGCGCGATCTTGGAGAGCTTGTCGTAGGCGGCCTGGTCGATCTCGGAGTAGACCGCGATGATCAGGTCGGGCCGCAGCGCGGCGATCTTCTCGAAGTTCGGGCCGCTGTCGCCGTTGTTCATGACGACCTCGGGCCTGGTGTCGCCCCACTTGGCCTTCACCCAGGGCCACTGGGTGTTGATGTCGGGGGTCGTGCCCGGCGGGTTCGGGTACTGGTCGACCATGCCGACGGGCTTCGTGCCGAGCGCCAGGATGGCCTGGTCGTCGGTGTAGCCGACGGAGACGACCCGCTTCGGCGCCTCGGTGATCTTCGTGGATCCGAACGCGTGCTCCACGGTGACCGGGAAGGCGCCGCCCGCCGCGGCCTGCGCGCCGCCGCCCGGGTCGTCGGAGGAGTCGGAGCCGCAGCCCGCGAGGAGCGCGGTGCCGAGGGTCACGGCCGACAGGAGCACGGCCAGCCGCCGCCGGGATCTCGGACGTGTCGTTCGGGGGAGGGGCATGCGAAATCCCTTGCATTTCAGGCCGGACGCTTCTGGATCGTTCCAGGGCAGACGTACATTAACATGCGTAAATAAGGGCAGGCTAACCTAAGTAGGATCTTCCTCTTCGCCGGGGTCCCGCCTCCGACCAGGGCGGACGTGGGTGCGGCCGATCGGGACGATCAGCGGACGGTCGCCCACCGGGTCGTCGATCACCTCCGCGCGCAGCCCGAACGCCTCGTCCAGCAGCCCCGCGGTGATCACGTCCCGCGGATGCCCCTGCGCCAGGATCGACCCCGCCCGCATCACGATGAGGTTGTCGCTGTAGCGCGTCGCCAGGTTGAGGTCGTGCAGGACCATGACGACGGTGCGTCCCGACTCGTGCAGGTCGTCCACCAGGTCGAGGACGTCGATCGCGTGCGCCAGGTCCAGGTAGGTGGTGGGCTCGTCCAGCAGCAGGAGGTCGGTGCCCTGCGCGAGGGTCATCGAGATCCAGACGCGCTGGCGCTGCCCGCCGGACAGCGAGTCCACCGGACGGTCGGCCAGGTCGGACACCCCGGTCATGGCGAGCGCGCGCTCCACGACGGCGGCGTCGTCCGACGACCACTGCCGCAGCCAGCTCTGGTGCGGATGGCGGCCCCGCGCGACGAGCTCGGCGACCGTCAGGCCCTCCGGCGCGACCGGCGCCTGCGGCAGCAGGCCGAGCTTCTTCGCGACGTTCCTGGTCTTGAGTTTGGCGATGTCCTCGCCGTCCAGGACGACCGCGCCCTTCGACGGCCTGAGCAGCCGCGACAGCGTCCGCAGCAGGGTCGTCTTCCCGCAGCCGTTCGGGCCGATGATCGTCGTGATGACCCCGGGCGGGATCGCCACGTCGAGGCCGTCGATCACCGTCCGGCCGCCGTATCCGACCGTGACGTCCCGCGCCGCCAGCGGCGCCTCGACCTGCGTTCCAGCGGTCACAGGATCTCCTTTGCTCGCCATCGCCTACCCCCGCGTCGCCTGGCGCAGGTTCGCCCGCACCAGCAGGTAGACGAGGAAGGGCCCGCCGATCGCGGCGGTGACCACGCCGACCGGCAGCGTGACGTGCAGCGCGGTGCGCGCCACCAGGTCCGAGCCGATCAGCAGCAGCGCGCCCACCAGGCCGGACGCCACCAGCGGCGGCGTCGGGCAGCGCGCCAGCCGCATCGCCACCTGCGGCGCGACCAGCGCGACGAACGGGACCGGGCCCGCCGCGCTCACCGCCACACCGGCCAGCAGCACCGCGCACAGCAGCATGACCGCCCGCACCGCCGAGTACCGCACGCCCAGCCCCGCCGCGACGTCGTCGCCGAAGTGCAGCGGCCTGAACTGGAACGCGGCGGCCGCGACGGCGGCCAGCAGGACGGCCGTGCACCAGAGCGCCACCCGGATGTCGTCCCACGACCGCCCGTCGAGCGAGCCGATCAGCCATGCCTGGGCGCGGGCCACGTCCCTGATGTCGGCGGTGACCAGCAGCCAGGCCGTGATCGCCTGCATCAGCGCGCTCACCGAGATGCCGATGAGGATGAGCCGGAAGCCGTCGATCCCGCGCCGCCACGCGAGGAAGTACACGAGCAGGCCGGTGCCGAGCCCGCCCGCGAGCGCCGCCGCCGACAGCCCCACCGCCCCGGCGACCGCCGCGGACACCCCGCCCGACACCGTCACCAGGAACACCGCGACCGCGCTGGCGCCGCCGGTGATCCCCAGAACGTCCGGGCTCGCCAGCGGGTTGCGCGCGATCGACTGCGTGATCGCCCCCGACACCCCGAGCGCGACCCCCACGACGAGCCCGGCGAGGGCGCGCGGCATCCGCAGGTCCATGATCACGAACTCGTCGACGCGCTCGCCGCGGCCGAGGATGGTGGCGATCACGCGGGGCAGCCCGATGGGGAAGTCGCCGACGCCGATGGACAGGCAGAACACCAGGAACGCCGCCGCCGCCAGCACCACCGTGACGAGGACGGGCCAGGGCCGCCAGACGAACGAAACGCCGCCGAGCCGTACGCCCGGCGTAACAGGCCGCTTCACATCCGTGCCGTCGAGCGGAGCTCGTCCGTTGAATGGCGGTGGGTGGGGGCTGGAGGACGGTCCATTCATGCGGTCTTGAGCTTTCCGCGCCAGACCAGGGCCGCGAAGAACGGGGCGCCGAGGAGGGCGACGACGATGCCCGCGTCCAGCTCGCCCGGCCGGACGACGACGCGCCCGACGATGTCGCACACCAGCAGGACGGCCGCCCCGAGCAGCCCCGCATACGGGACGAGCCACCGGTAGTCCGGCCCGGTCAGATACCGGGCGACATGGGCCACCATCAGGCCGAGGAACGCGATCGGGCCGCACGCCGCCGTCGCCGTGCCCGCCAGCAGGGTGATGGCGGCGATGCCGGCCGTCCGGGTCAGCGCGATGTTCACCCCGAGCCCGCGCGCGACGTCGTCGCCCAGGTTGAGCAGGTTGATGGCGGGCAGCATGATCACCGTCAGGACCAGCCCCGCCGCGATGAAGGCCGACACCGGCCAGATGACATCGAACTTCACCCCGGCCACCGAGCCCGCGTTCCAGAACCGCAGCGCGTTCAGCGACGCCTTGTCCGACAGCGCGACCGCCGTGGTCATCGCCGCCAGGAACACCGCGACCCCCTGCCCGGCCAGCGCGAGTGTCAGCGGGTTCCCGGCGCCGCGCCCGATGCTCGCCAGCCCGAACACGACGACTCCGGCGACCGCCGCCCCGAGGAAGGCGAACCAGACGTACTGGAACGGGTTCGCGAGCCCGAACAGGGAGACCACCGACACCACGGCGAACGAGGCACCGGCGTTCACCCCGAGCAACCCCGTGTCGGCGATCGGGTTGCGCGTGCACCCCTGGATCAGCGCCCCGCCGATCCCCAGGGCGGCGCCCGCGACGATCGCGAGGACCGTCCGGGGCGCCCGGACGGTCTGCACGATGAGCCTGATCTCGGTGAGCCGCCGGTCGGCGTCCGGTGCCGCGAACAGCCCGTGCCAGACCTCGCGGGGGCTCAGCGCCCGCGCCCCGACGGCCATCGACAGCGCCGCCGCCACCAGCAGCACGGCCACGAGCAGGCAGAGCCCCACGACCCGCCGCCGGCGGACCGCCGCGACCCGGGGCACGGGCCGCCGCTCCGCGATCACCGTGCTCATCCACGTCCGCCGAGTCCGGCCTGCACCACATTTCCTCCGAAACGGCGGCAAATAAGGGCAGCCTAACCTCATCCCCCGGAACCGCTACGTTCCCCCCCCGCGAATCGGAACTCGCGGCCGGGATCAGCGGGAGCGTTCGGCGTGGGCGATGAGTTCGGCGACGGCCCGGTCGTGGTGGGCCTTGATGGCCTCGTCGGTGCCCTCGGGGTCGCGCCGGGTCAGCGCCTCGATGATCGCCAGATGCTCGTCGTGGGAGCGGCGCCCCGGCGGCACGTCGCGGAAGTACAGGGCTCCGAGACGGCGCAGGTGGATGCGCAGGGTGTCGAGGACGGTGGTGAGGTAGGGGTTCTCGGTCGCCTCGACCAGGACGGCGTGGAAGCGTTCGTCGGCCGTGCGGGCGCCCGCGTCGTCCCCCGCCTCGGACGCCTCCAGCATCCGCTCGTTGAACTCGGTCATCGCCGCGATGTGCTCGTCGGTGACCGACGGCGCGACGGTCCGCGCGGCGAGCTGGATCAGCGCCGCCAGCGGCGGGTAGACGAGGCGGACGTCCAGCGGGTTCAGGCCGCTCACCCGGGTCTGGTGGTTGGGGAACATCTCGACCGCGCCGAGCTGCTCCAGCGCGTCCATCCGCCGGTACTGGGCCGGGATGATCGACATGTCCCCCGACGGGCTGCCGATCATCGACGGCTCCGCGGGCCCGCAGGGCCTCGTCCTCGTCACGGGCCTGAGCGGCCACGGCCTCACGATCGGCCCGGTGATCGGCAGGATCACGGCCGACCTCGCCCTGAAGGGACGGACCGACCGCCCGATCGAAGCCTTCCGCCTCTCCCGCTTCGCCGACGACGTCATGATGCCGGAAAAGATGATCTGATTCGGGACCGCGGCGCGCCCTCCGAAGCGGTCAGCATGCGACTTCTCCATGGAAGAGGTCACCGGGGTGGCGAAGGACGGTGGTGTGGCCGTTGCGGAGATCGAGCCATTGCCTGGCGGTCCCGCCGCCGAGCAGCAGGTGCCGCGAGTCGCCGGAACGGCACAGCACACTGAAGGCGGGCTCGTCCGGGCCCGTCGCGGGGCCCGGGCCGCCGGGAACGGGATCGCCAGCCGAAGGGGACGGGGTACGTTGCAGCACCGTGGCGGTGACCTTGCCGGTGGTGGGGGAGACCTCCACGAGCCTGGTGCGGGTGGCCTCCGCTGAGACCACGAGGAGGCGGCGCCCGCTCGGCGCCGTCCACAGGCTGGTCACCTCGTCCAGCGGGCCGGGGATGATCGCGACGCGCTGGCTGCGGGCGAGGACGTCCCCGCCCGGCCGGACGGTGTCCAGCACCCGGATGCCGTCGCCCCGGAGCGACTGGAACCAGGCGAAGGCGAGCCGGCGGCCGTCGGCGCTCAGGGACAGGTACTCGGCGACGCCGGCCGACTCCCACGACGTGCGCTGCCCGGTGCCCACCTTCAGCAGATGGACGCGGGTGCGGGGACGATCTGGTCCGTCGCCGGCGTCGGACGTGAACGCCAGCGTGCCGCCGTCGGCGGAGGCCACCAGCCTTCCGTTGGACCTGCCCGGCAGTTCGCCGCCGGGCAGGGGGGTGAGCTGGGCGGGGCGGCCGCGGTCGTCGATGCGCAGCCGGTACAGGCGATCGGGACCGTTCTCCCCGTCCTTGGGCGTGCCCAGCAGGTAGAACGTGCGGTTGCCGGCGGTGCCCGCCGCCGCGGACCACCTGCCCCCACCGCGTGGAGCGGGCACCCGGTGGACCTCGCGGCCGGAGTACAGATCGAGGATCCGGGCCGGATCGTCGACGCCCGGGCCTTCGTAGGGCGGCAGCGCCAGCAGGTAGCGGGTGGCGGCCGACACGGGGCGCGTGTCCCGCTCTTCGCCGCGCCCGGCCAGCACCACGGAGCCGGCCACGACGGCGACGACCATGAGCACCGCGGCGACCGGCGCCCAGCGGCGGGACGGCCGGGACGGCCGGGACGGCCGCGGGCCGGGCACCGTCAGCGGCGCGAGGTCCTCGGGCCGCACCGTCGCGGCGGCGGCGTCGAGCGCCCGGCCGAGCCGATCCTCGATCCTCGTCACTGTTCCTCCCCCAGCTTCCGGGCGAGCGCCGCCAGCGCCCGCGACGATGTCGACTTCACGGTGCCGCGGGAGATCCCGGTGACCTCGGCGATCTGGGCGTGGTCAAGGCCGAGATAGAACCGCAGGACCAGGACCTCCCGCTGCCGGTCCGGCAGGGCCCGCAGGGCGTGCAGCACCTGCCGGTGCTCCTCGTCCAGCAGCACGGCCGACTCGGCGGACCAGACGGGCGGCTCGTAGTGGCGGTGCAGGCGCTCCGCCAGCTTGCGGCGGCGTAAGGCGGTGCGGCACCTGTTGATCACCGCCTTGCGGGCGTAGGGCAGCATCCGGTCGTGGTCGTGGAGGCGCTCCAGCCGGCCGTGCATGGCGATGAACACCTCCTGCACGACGTCCTCCGCCGTCGGCCGGTCGCCGACGATGAGCAGGGCCATCCGGACCAGGGCCACGTGATGGTCTGCGAACAGCGCGATGAGCGGGGCCGCCGGGTCGCCCTCGGCCCCGGCCCCTTCGGCGACCGCTTCCTCTGTCTCCACATCTATGACACCCGCCACGCCCGGCCCCGGTTGCACCCGTCCGCCGATTTTTCTGGGACGTCCTGCCGCCTGAGACCCCTCGCCTGCGACGTCTCACACCTCCACAGGCGGCCCCCGCGTACCTTGCTCGTCAATTCAATCTGAATGGCGAAGTTGAATAACGGCCATTGACGCTGAAAGGCTCGAAAGTTAACCTTCGTGCGTTTCCTGGCTCCAGATCATTGGTCGCCGCCTAGGGCGTCCCATTTCAAGTGATGAGGAAGCGCATGCGTAAAAGAAATGCCGTTTCCGTTGTGGCCACCGCGGTGCTGGCCGCTACCGCGGCCTCGGGCACGCCGACCGCCGCCGCCGGGCCGCGGACCGTCCGCGGCCCAGTGGAGTTCAGCGTCAAGGTCGTGAGCGTCAATGGTTCGGGGTGCCCGGTCCACACCGTCTGGGCGGACGCGTGGCCGGAAAAGGAGTCGTTCAGGGTCGTCTACAGCGAATATCTGGCCCAGGCGGGCGGTTCGTCGAGACCGATCGACTCTCGCAAGCAATGCCAGGTCGCCGTGCAGGTGAACTTCCCGCAGGATGTCACCTACGCCGTCTCGTCGTCGGACCATCAGGGTTTCGCCCACCTGGAGAGCGGCGCGAGCGCCACCGTGAAAGTCGGCCACTACATCCAAGGTCAGCCTTGGGATGGAGCGGTCACGCACAACCTGAACGGTGCCTACGACGACATCTGGAGGTTCACCCACCGGCTGCCGGCCGACCAGCTCGTCTTCAGGCCGTGCGGTGAGGATCGGAACACCGTCCTCATCACCGAGCTGCGAGTCGACAAGGGCACGTCGGATCCGTCGAAGACCAGCTACATCGCGATGGACGCCGTCGGCGAAGGCGTCTGGACGACCTACCACCTCACCTGGAAGAGCTGCCCCTAGTCGCGCCGGCGAGTGACTCGGACGGCATATCCGGCTCGCTGCCCCCGTCCGCGAGCACCGGCGGGAGTCGGTGCTGGCACCTATTCCCGGGGAATGGTGGCGCTGCCATCATCAGGTCATGAGCCGGTGGGCCCGGGTGGCGGTGGGTGGGATCGTCGTGGGCGCCGCCGGTGTGGTGCTGGCCGCGTGGGTCTCCGGATTCCGTTATGGCGCGAGTGCCCCGGTGTTCGTCGTGCTTCTGGCGATCTCGGCGCTGGTGGCTTTCGAGGCGGGGCTCGGGCTGGTCCGGTCGGGAGAGCGGCTGGTCGGACGGTGGGTGCTCGCGGTCGGCGGATCACTGGTCGTCTACCTGGTGTCCACCGCCGGTGCCGTCGCGTACGGCCGGTGGAACGACGATCCGGTCGCCTACTTCGTGGTGGTGCTGCACGCTGCGGGCTATATCGTGCCGGTCGCGCTGCTCCAGGGCTGCTTCATCGT
>NZ_SMJX01000123.1 GCF_004348535.1 Actinomadura sp. KC216 | reverse complement strand
GGACGGCGGGCGGCCGTCCCTGATCTGCAGGAAGCCGCGTGGGGCGCTCATCCGTGAAGGGTGGGCGCCCCACGCGGCATACTGGCGCCTCCGGGGGTGATGCCGATGGACGAACCCGACCAAAAGGACGAGCCCGAGAGGCGCCGCGTCCTGATGCCGGCGGTCATCGAGGAGGCGGAGCGGGCGGAACCGCCCGGCGAGCCGGAGATCGGGCTGGTCCCGGTCCGCGACCCCGGCGACGTCGGCGACCCGGGGACCGCCGACCGGCCCGGCTCCGAGCGCGACGAGATCGGCGGCGCCGCGCAGGCCGCCCCGCCGGGCGTCGCGCACTCCAGCGCCGTCATGGCGATCGGGACGGTCTTCTCCCGCGCCACCGGCTTCCTCCGCACGGTCGTGATCGGCGCGGCGCTCGGCACCGCGCTGCTCGGCGACGCCTACCAGGCCGCCGAGATGATCCCCTACACGGTGTACGAGCTGCTGCTCGGCGGGCTGCTCGCGAGCGTGTTCGTCCCGTTCCTGGTCAAGCGGCGGATGCGGGACGCCGATGGGGGAGCGGCCACGGAGCGGCGGCTGCTCGGCGTCGTGCTGCTGGCGCTCGCCGTGCTGACGGTCGCGGCCGTGCTCGCCGCCGACCAGCTGATCTCCCTCTACGCGGGCGGGTACGAGGGGCGGCAGCGCGAGGTGGCCGTGCTGCTCACCCGGCTGCTGCTCGTGCAGATCTTCTTCATCGGCGTCAGCGGGCTGGCGAGCACGCTGCTGAACGTCCGGCGCCGGTTCGGGGCGCCGATGTGGGCGCCGGTCGTCAACAACCTGATCACGATGGCCGCGGGCCTGCTCTTCCTCTGGGTCGCCGGGCGGGGCCGCACCACCGAAACCGTGACCGACGGGCAGCTCGCCCTCCTCGGCCTCGGCTCCGCCTTCGGCACGGTCGCGCAGAGCGCCGTCCTCGCCTGGACACTCCGGTCGGCGGGGTTCCGGTGGCGTCCGCGCCTCGACCTGCGCGGCTCCGGGCTCGGCGAGGCGGTGCGGGCGGCGTCGTGGATGCTGCTCTACATCGTCGTCGCGCAGGTGGGCGTCCTCGTGACCGCGAACGTCGCGACGCGCGCCGCCGACCGGGCCGCCGAGGCCGCGGGCGGTCCGGTCGCCGGGAGCGGGCTCGCCACCTACAAGTTCGCGCTGGTCGTGTTCCAGCTCCCGTACGCGATCATCGCGGTGTCGGTGATCACGGCGCTGCTGCCGCGGATGAGCGCGCACGTCGCGGACGGGCGGCGCGACCTCGTCCGGGACGACTTCTCCCGCGGGCTGCGGCTGTCCAGCGCGCTGCTCGTCCCGCTGTGGCTCGGGATGCTGGTGTTCGCGGTCCCCGGCTCGGTCACGTTCTTCGCCTACGGCAGCCTCAGCGTGGACGGGGCGCGGCGCATCGGCGCCGTCCTCATGGTCTTCGCCGTGATGGTCCTGCCGTTCACGCTGCACCAGCTGCTGATGCGCGTCTTCTACGCGCTCGGCGACACCCGCACGCCCGGGCTGATCGCCGTCCCGGCCGGGATCGCGCAGGCCGTGACGGCGTTCGCGCTGATGTGGCTCGTCCCGGCGCGGCAGATCGTGCTCGGGCTGCCCGTCGCGTACGGGCTGTTCTACCTGGTCGGCGCGGCGGGCGCGGTGATCGTCCTGCGCAGGCGGCTCGGCGGGATGGACGGCCGCCGGATCCTCGTCGCGCTCACCCGCCTGCATCTGGCCGCCCTGCCCGCCGTCGCGTTCGGTGCGGCGGCCGTCTGGGGCTTCGGCCAGTTGCCGGGCGACCGGGTTCCCGCCCTGCTCGCCGTGGTGGTCGGCGGTCTCGGCGGCGGGGCGCTGTACTTCGCGACCGCGCGGCTGATGAAGGTCCCCGAGATCGGCTACTTCACCGCGATGGCCGCCTCGCGCATCCGCCGCTCCGGAGGCCCTTGACGGCCCGGGAAACGCCGAAAACGCCGTCCGGCGTGGACGGCGAGTTCGGCGGGACGGCCCCGGTCAGTGGGCGCGGGACCGACGGGGGAGGAGGAACGCCACCGCGAACGCGACGGCGGTGAGGGCGAGGGTCAGCTCGGTGACCCGCTCGGCGGCCTCGAGCGCGGCGGACGGGTCGAACCGCCCTGCCACCGGCGCGCCGATCGCGCCGAAGAACACCGTCCCGAGGATCGCGATGCCGAGCGACGCGCCCAGCTGCTGGATCGACTCCAGCGCCGCCGCCCCGGACCCCACCTCGTGGTCGGCGATGCCCGCGACGATGATGTCGAACAGCGGCACGAAGATCATCCCCATCCCGGCGCCGAAGAGCAGCAGCGGCGCGACCAGGTGCCAGCCGCCGAGGCCCGTCCCGGCCGTCTCGAACACCGCGTACAGGGCGGCCAGCCCGGCGAGCATCATGCCCAGGCCGAGGTGCAGGATCTTCCGGCCGAGGCCGTTCATCGCCATGCTGGAGAACGCCGACCCGGCGAACGCGCCGATCGCCCAGGACGCCATCGCCAGGCTCGCCGCGAGCGGGGTGTAGCCGAGCCCGAGCTGCAGGAACAGCCCGACGGCCAGCGAGAACCCGGTGATCAGCCCGAAGAAGACGACGACGAACAGGACACCGGAGCTGTAGGAGCGGTTGGCGAACACCGACAGCCGCACGAGCGGCGTCCGGCCGCGGCGGGCGCGGCGCAGCTGGTGCAGCGCGAACGCGGCGAGGACGGGCGCCGACCCGGCGAGCAGCGCCAGCGACCAGGTCGGCCAGCCCAGCTCACGGCCCTGGACGAGCGGGTAGACGAGCATGCTCATGCCGAGCCCGCCGAGCAGCATGCCGGTGACGTCCAGCCCGCCGGAGCGTTCGGTCGCGGCGGGGGAGGGCAGCACGCGCGCGCCGACGACCAGCGCGTACGCGCCGACCGGGACGTTGATCAGGAAGATCGCGCGCCAGCCGGTGCCGAGCAGGTCGGCGTCGACCAGCAGCCCGGCGACCACCGGGCCGAGGATCGTGGCCAGCCCGATCACCGGGCCGAACAGCGCGAACGCCTTGCCGACGTCCTTGGCGCCGAACAGGTCGCGGATCAGCCCGAAGCCCTGCGGGATCATCACCGCGGCGCACAGCCCCTGCGCGACCCGCGCGGCGATCAGGCTCTCCGGCGACCAGGCGAACGCGCAGGCCACGGAGGTCGCCACGAACCCGGCGGCCCCGGCCAGCAGGACGGGCTTGCGGCCGAACATGTCGCCGAGCCGCCCGCCGGTGAGCAGCGCCACGGCGAGGGCGAGGGTGTATCCGGCGGCCATCCACTGGAGCGCGGAGTAGGACCCGCCGAGGTCGGCGCGGATCGCGGGGGCGGCCACGTTCACGACGGTGGAGTCGAGCAGGTTCAGCAGGGTGGCGGCCAGGACAGCGGAGAGCCCGAGCCAGCGGCGCGGGTGCGGGGTGGCGGCGGTCTCCTGAGGAGCGTCGGGGCGGATCTCAGATGGTGAGACCGGGGTGTCGAGCGTGGCGGTCACGGCTCTTCCTTCCTGTCGGAGCGGAATGCTCTGTTCCGATAATAGCAGAACGGAATGCTTCATTCCAATACCTGGCGGCGCGAACCGATCGAGGGCGTGGCAGGGGGTCCGATTCGTCCGGGGATGCCATACGCTTCGAGGCATGGACGAGGCATCGGCCGAGCGCGAGAAGGGCGGGCTGCGGCGCTTCCTGCGGCGCATGGCGTCGAGCCGGGCCGAGCTCGAGGCCGAAGACCTGCAGAAATCCTCGGGCGTCGAGGGTGCGACCCCGATCACCGAGTGCGCCGAGCGCAAGCGCCACTGCGTGGCCGGTACGCTACGTACGGTGACGCTCCGTCCGCGGGGCGGCGCCCCGGCACTGGAGGCCGAGCTGTACGACGGCACCGACGTGATCAGCCTGGTCTGGCTCGGCCGCCGCAAGATCGCCGGCATCGACCCCGGGCGCATGCTGCGCGCCGAAGGGCTGGTCAGCACGCAGGACGGGCGCAAGGTCATGTTCAATCCGCGATACGAGCTGCGCGGCGGTTCATGAGGCCGCGGCGAGCGGCCGGGAGTGCGACGTGAGCGAAGTCGAAGCGAGCCGGGAGGACGGCGTGGACACCGAGACCGGAGACCCCGCCGCATCCGGCGCGACCGCCGCCCCCCGACCCGCGGGGAAGGATGACGCGCACGACACCGTCGAGGCGGCCGTGCGCGCCCAGCTCGCCAAGGCGCTCGGCGGCGTCCGCGGCATGATCGAGGCCGCCGTCCCCACCATCGCGTTCACCGGCACCTACGTCGTGCTCGACGAGATCAAGCCCGCCGTCGCCGCCGGGGTCGGCGCGGCCGTGCTGCTGCTCGCCGTCCGGATCGCGCAGCGCTCCAACCCGCAGTTCGTCCTGAACAGCCTGGTCGGCATCGCGGTCGCCGCGTTCTTCGCGCTGCGCTCGGGCAAGGCCGAGGACGCGTTCCTGCCCGGCATCCTGCTCAACGCCGGCTACGCCGCCGCGATGATCTTCTCGATCGCGGTGCGGTGGCCGGTCGTCGGCTTCATCATCGGCACCGTCACCGGCGATCCGACCGCCTGGCGCCGCGACCCCGGCATCGTGAGGCTCTGCTCCAGGCTCACCTGGCTGCTGGTGGTGCCGTGCGCGGCGCGCGTCGCCGTCCAGTACCCGATCTACCTCGCCGACGGTGACCAGAGCGGCCTGCTCGGCCCCGCCAAGATCGTGATGGGCTGGCCGCTGCAGGTCGCGGCGCTCGCGGCCATGGTCTGGCTCCTCGCCCGCGGCCGCACCCCCATGGAACGCAAAGAACCCGCGTAGTTCACTGCATTTCTCTCCTCCTTCGGGCGCTGGGCGCCCTCCATCGTCGAGAAATGCGCGCGATCGCTGCATCGCTCCGTCTCGCCTGGCGGCTCGCTGCGCGATCAGGTTCTCGCAAGCTCGAACCTGGCTTCGCTCGCGATCGCGACGGCCCACGCCAGAGGTTGCTCAGGCAGCGGGCTGAGGTCGCTGGGACCCGTGGTTCAGTGGCCGCCGAGCAGTTCGGCGAGTTCGTCCTCCACGTCCTGGCTGGCGACGAACATCAGCTCGTCGCCCGGTTCGAGGGTGTCGTCGGACGTCGGGACCAGCACCCGGCCCTCGCGCAGGATCGCCACCAGCGCCGTGTCGCGCGGCCAGGCCACCGACCCGACCCGCTCCCCGCCGAGCGGCGCGTCCTCCGGCAGCGTCAGCTCCACCAGGTTCGCCTCGCCCTGCCGGAACGTCATCAGCCGGACGAGGTCGCCGACGCTGACCGCCTCCTCCACCAGCGCGGACAGCAGCCGCGGCGTCGACACCGCCACGTCCACGCCCCACGACTCGTTGAACAGCCACTCGTTGTTCGGGTGGTTGATCCGGGCGACCACGCGCGGCACCCCGTACTCGGTCTTGGCCAGCAGCGACACCACCAGGTTGACCTTGTCGTCGCCGGACGAGGCGACCACGACCTGGCAGCGCTGCAGGGCGGCGTCGTCCAGCGCGGATATCTCGCACGCGTCGGCCAGCAGCCATTCGGCGCGCGGCACCATCTCCACCTTGATGGCCTTCGGGCTCTTGTCGATCAGGAGGACCTCGTGCCCGTTCTCCAGCAGCTCCTGGGCGATGGACCGGCCCACCGCGCCCGCACCGGCGATCGCGACCCGCATCAGGACTCCTCCCCGTTCCGCGCCGCGACGGCGAGGTTCACGCGCTCGACGTCGTCGGCGCCGGCCATGATGTGCACGATGTCGCCGTCCTGGATCACGGTGTCGCGGTCGGGGACGAGGGCCTCGCCCATCCGCGACAGGAACGCCACCCGCGTGCCCGCGTGCTCCTCCAGCGCGCCGACCTTCTCACCGACCCACAGGTGCCCGGAGTCCAGCTCGGCGAGGACGACCGCGCCGGTCGGGTCGCGCCACAGCGGCTCGGCGCCCTCGGGGAGCAGCCGCCGCAGGATCTGGTCGGCCGTCCACCGGACGGTCGCGACCGTGGGGATGCCGAGGCGCTGGTAGACCTCCGCGCGGCGCGGGTCGTAGATCCGGGCGACGACGTTGTCGACGCCGAACGTCTCCCGCGCCACCCGCGCGGAGATGATGTTGGAGTTGTCGCCGCTGCTGACGGCGACGAACGCGGACGCGCGCTCGATGCCCGCCTCGGCGATCACTTCCCGGTCGAACCCGAACCCGGTGATGCGGCGGCCCCGGAACCCGCTGCGCAGGCGGCGGAACGCCTCCGGGTTCTGGTCGATGATGGCCACCGAGTGACCCTTGTCCTCCAGGATGTGGGCGAGTGTCGAACCGACCCGCCCGCATCCCATGATCACGATATGCACGGCCGTTCCCTCTGTCCGTCCAGGGGGACGTTCCCCCTGTACCCCCCGCGCCGTCCACGGCACTCTCGCCGACCGCCCATGCCGTGCCGCACCCGAGGAACGTTTCAGTGAATGATCCCTACCGGCCTGCAAACCTACACATCCGCCCAGGCGAGTACTACCCGGCCCGGCACCCGCGTCGCGCCCGCCGGGGGCACGGCGGCGGCGTCATGCCCAAGAGCTAGAGTCTCCTCTCGTGTCAAAGGCTCCGGACCTTGTGAAGCGCCTGCTGCTGGGAAGGGCGCTCCGCAGCACCCAGTTGCACGAGCAACTGCTCCCCAAGCGCGTCGCGTTGCCGATCTTCGCGAGCGACCCGCTGTCCTCGGTCGCGTACGCGCCGCAGGAACTGCTGATGATGCTCGCCGTCGCGGGGGCGTCCTTCTACGCGTACGGCCCGTGGATCGCGCTCGCCATCGTCCTCCTGATGGCCGTGGTGGTCGCCTCGTACCGGCAGAACGTGCACGCCTATCCCAGCGGCGGCGGCGACTACGAGGTCGCCACCGTGAACCTGGGCCCGAACGCCGGGCTCACCGTGGCCAGCGCGCTCATGGTCGACTACGTGCTCACCGTGGCGGTGTCGGTCTCGTCCGGAGTGGAGAACATCGGCTCGGCCATCCCCTGGATCGGGGAGAACCCGGTGATCGCGGCGCTCGCCATCATCGTGCTGCTCACGGTGACGAACCTGCGCGGCGTCCGCGAGTCCGGGACGTTCTTCGCGTTCCCCACCTACGCCTTCGTCATCGGCGTCCTGGCGATGGTGGTGTTCGGGGTGTTCCGGATCGGCGTCATGGGCGACGATCTCACCGCGCCCACCGCGGACCTGGAGATCCGGGCCGAGCAGCACGACCTGGCGGGCCTCGCCGTGGTGTTCCTCCTGCTGCGGGCGTTCTCGTCCGGCTGCGCCGCCCTCACCGGCGTGGAGGCGATCAGCAACGGGGTGCCCGCGTTCCGCAGGCCCAAGAGCCGCAACGCCGCCACGACCCTGCTCATGATGGGCCTCATCGCGGTCACCATGTTCTGCGGCGTGATCGCCCTCGCGCTGAGCTCGGACGTCCGGGTCGCCGAGAACCCCGCGGTCGACCTGGTCCGGAACGGCACGCCGGTGGGCGAGGGCTACGTCCAGGAGCCGATCCTCACCCAGGTCGCGTCCGCGGTGTTCGGGGACGGCTCGATCCCGTTCATCTACATCGCGGCGGTCACGGCCCTCATCCTGTTCCTCGCCGCCAACACCGCCTACAACGGGTTCCCGGTGCTCGGCTCGATCCTCGCCCGCGACGGCTACCTGCCGCGGCAGCTGCACACCCGCGGCGACCGCCTGGCCTACAGCAACGGCATCATCATCCTCGCGACGATGGCCGGCCTGCTCGTCTACGCGTTCCAGGCCGAGGTGACCAAGCTCATCCAGCTCTACATCGTCGGCGTGTTCGTGTCGTTCACCCTGAGCCAGATCGGCATGGTGCGGCACTGGAACCGGCACCTGCGCACCGAGACCGACCCGGCCCGGCGCCGGCACATGATGCGGTCGCGGGTGATCAACGCCATCGGCGGCTCCACGACCGGGTTCGTCCTGGTCGTCGTGCTGATCACGAAGTTCACCCACGGCGCGTACATCGTCTGCATCGCGATGCCGCTGATCTTCCTGCTGATGAAGGCCATCCGGCGGCACTACGACCGGATCGCCGAGGAGCTGGTGCCCTCCGGCGAGGACATCGTGCTGCCCGCCCGCAACCACGCCATCGTCCTCGTCTCCAAGATCCACAAGCCGACGCTGCGGGCGCTGGCGTACGCCCGCGCCACCCGGCCGTCGACCCTGGAGGCGGTCACCGTGTCCGTGGACGCCGCCGAGTCCGCCCGGCTCCAGCAGGAGTGGGACGCCCTCGACCTGCCCACCCCGCTGAAGATCCTCGACTCGCCCTACCGCGAGATCACCCGACCGATCCTCGACTACGTGAGGGGCGTCCGCCGCAGGAGCCCGCGCGACGTGGTGACCGTCTTCCTGCCCGAGTACGTGGTCGGCCACTGGTGGGAGCACCTGCTGCACAACCAGAGTGCCCTGCGTCTCAAGGGCCGGCTGCTGTTCCAGCCCGGTGTGATGGTGGTCAGCGTCCCGTGGCAGCTCGCCTCGTCCGACCGGCTCAAGGGGCGGGCGGAGCCGCCCGGGCCCGGCGCGTCCCGGCGGCCGCCGCGGACCGGGTCGCGTCCCGGTACGGGTAGTGTTTCGGACCGTGACTGACCTGGAACCCGACGTCCCCGACCTGCCCGACGTCCTCGAACTGGAGGTCGGCAACGTCGCCAACGGCGGTTTCTGCGTCGCCCGGCACGAGGGGCGCGTGATCTTCGTCCGGCACGCGCTGCCGGGCGAGCGGGTGCGGGCGCGCGTCACCGAGCGCGCCAAGAACTTCCTCCGCGCCGACGCCGTGGAGATCATCGAGGCGTCGCCGGACCGGGTCGAGGCGCCGTGCCCGTTCGCGGGCCCCGGACGCTGCGGCGGCTGCGACTGGCAGCACGCCTCCCTCCCCGCGCAGCGCGCGCTCAAGGCCGCCGTCGTCGAGGAGCAGCTCCGCCGCCTCGCCGGGATCGACCGGACGGTCACCGTCGAGGAGATCCCCTACCCGGTCGACTCGGACGTCGCGCCGCCGCCGGGTCTGGGGTGGCGCACCCGCGTGCAGTTCACCGTCTCCGGCGGCGTCGTCGGGCTGCGGCGGCACCGCTCGCACGACATCGAGCCGATCGACGAATGCCTGATCGCCCACCCGGGCGTCGAGCTGATGGGCATCGAGCGCAAGCGCTGGCCGGGCGCGTCCGGCGTCGAGGGCATCGTGTCCGCGACGACCGGCGACCGCCTCGTCGTGCTGCGCGGCCGCGACCGCCGCAAGATCAAGGTCCCGCGGCTGGACGTTCCCGTCCGGCTCGTCCGCGGCAAGCCCGAGCCCGGCGCCTCCCTCCCGTACATCCGCGAGGAGGTGTCCGGGCGCCTGTACCAGGTCAGCGGCAGCGGCTTCTGGCAGGTCCACCCGGGCGCCGCGCAGGTGCTCGCCGACGCGGTCGCCGACGCGCTCGAACCGAAGCCCGGCGACATCGCCCTCGACCTCTACTGCGGCGTCGGGCTGTTCGCCGGCGTCCTCGCCGACCGGATCGGCCGGGACGGCCTCGTCGTCGGCGTCGAGTCCGACGGGCAGGCCGTCCGCGACGCCCGGTTCAACCTGCGCGACCTGCCGAACGTGTCCATCGAGCGCGGACCGGTCGAGGAGGTCGTCGCCGACCTGGAGTTCGGCCGCGCGTCCGCCGGGTCGAAGGCGCAGAACAAGCGCGGCGGCGGGCATCACCGCGGCGAGCGGGTCCGGCGCGCCGACCTCGTCGTCCTCGACCCGCCGCGCACCGGCGCGGGCCGCGACGTCGTCGAGCACATCACCCGCCTCGCCGGACGCAAGATCGCCTACGTGTCCTGCGACCCCGCGACCCTGGCCCGCGACCTCGCCTACTTCGGCGAGCGCGGCTGGACGCTGGAGACCCTCCGCGCTTTTGACGCATTTCCCATGACCCACCACGTGGAGTGCCTCGCGACCCTCGTCCGCGGCTGACCTGCGCTGACCTGCGCGTCTGGACCTGCGAAAACTGGTTGCGCCGCTGGCATACCGTTGAAGCGTGGTCGAAATCAGGGAGATCCCCGAAGGGGACGCCGACCGGATGGTGGACTTCGCCGGCATGGTGTTCCACCAGCGGATCGGCGAGAGCGAGTACGAGCGCGAATCGTGGCGGGTGCGGCGGGCCGAGCGCATCGGCGCCTACGACGGCGAGACGCTGGCCGGGCAGCTCGCGGCGATGCCCGCGCGCCTCTCCGTGCCGGGCGGTTTCCTCGACTGCTCGGCGGTCACGTTCGTCGGGGTGCTGCCCACCCACCGCCGCCGCGGGGTGCTCACGTCGATGATGGACCGGATGCACGCGGACGCGGTCGCCGCGGGCCGTCCGGTCGCCGCGCTATGGGCGTCGGAGAGCGTCATCTACGGGCGGTACGGGTTCGGTCTCGCCACCCGGACGATCGACATGGAGGTCGACACGTCCCGCCCGCTGGAGCTTCGCACCGTGCCCGACCCTGGGCCGCTCCGGCTGGTCGACGCCGAGTCCGCCCCCGAGATCCTCGACCCGCTCTACACGCGGTCCCTGGCGGAGCGTCCGGGCAGCCTGCTGCGCGACACCGAATGGTGGACGCGGGACGTCCTGGGCTCGGTCGACCGGGAGGCGCCCGGCGCCACCGAGCCCCGCGTCGTCGTCCACCAGGGCGGATACGCCGTCTACCGCATCCAGGCGAACCAGGGGAGCGAGGGCGAGCGGGCGGTCAGGGTCGGCGACCTCGTCGCCGAGACGCCGCGGATCGAGGCCGCGCTCTGGCGCTACCTGGCGGAGATCGACCTCACCTCCCGCATCCTCGCGCCCGGCCGCCCGGTGGACGACCTGCTCCCGCACATGGCCGCCGACCCCGACCAGGTCACGATCAAGGGCGACTACGGGGCCCTCTGGCTCCGGCTGATCGACGTCCCGGCCGCGATTCGGGCCCGGTCCTGGGCCGCCGACGACACGTTCGTCCTGGAGGTGCGCGACGCCCGCATCCCGGCGAACGAGGGCCGCTGGCGGGTGAAGACCGGACCGGCGCCGTCCTGCGACCGGACGGCGGATTCCCCCGACCTGACCCTGCCGGCCGCCGACCTGGCCGCCGTCTATCTCGGCGGCAACCGCGTGACCACCCTGGTGCGCGTCGGCACGGTGGCCGAGCACACGCCGTCCGCCGCCGCCCGCCTGGACGCGGCGCTCGCCGTGCCTCTCGCGCCGTTCATCGCCGACGACTTCTGACGCGCCCGCCCGCCGCGGCCCGGTCGGCGCGGGCAGTGATCTTGCGGTGGCAGGATCGGTGCCGGGTGCCTCGACGGCGGAAACGGAGTGGCTGTGAGCGATCTGGTGGAGTTCCTGCGGGCCCGGCTCTTCGAGGACGAGGACACCGCGCGGTGGGCGGCCGACTACCGGTCCCGCCCGAACGGCGGGCCCGACCTGTCCGGGGACGAGCGGTGGCAGTGGGTCGAGACGCATTCCGGGGAGCGGCTCCGGCTGGGGCGGCGGCCGATGGACCATCTGCAGAGGCCGGTCTCGCTGCGGAGCGTCAACGAGTACCCGTGGCAGAGCCGTCCGGGGTTCGGGCCGCACCACGTGCTGGACGTCTCGTTCGTCAAGGAGGGCGTCGCGCTGCACATGGCCCGCCATTCGCCGGCCCGGGTCGTGGCGGAGGTGCAGGTGAAGCGGCGCCTGCTCGAACTGCATTCGCGGATGAACGGGACGGGCGTCTGCCAGGCGTGCGGCGAGCACGTCCGCGAGGGCGGGTGCACGACGCTGCGGCTCCTCGCCACGCCGTACTCCGACCACCCCGCCTACCGGGCGAACTGGCGCGTCTGACACCCGGGGACGCACGGGGACGCACGGGGACGCACGGGACGCCGTGGACGGGGCCGGTGGATGTTTCCTGGTGTTTCCGGCATGCTGGGCGGCATGGCCGGGGACGTGGACCGGGAGCGGGTCGCCAAGTACGCGGTGGCCAGGCGCGGGTCGCTCGGGCTGACGCAGGAGCAGCTGGCCGAGCGGGCCGGGGTGACGGTCAAGACGGTCTACAACCTGGAGGCGGGGGAGCGCTGGCCGCAGGCCAGGACCCGCGGCGCCATCGAGGACGCGCTGCGATGGCGCGCCGGTGACCTCGCCCGCATCGCCGAGGGAAGGGAGCCGCTCGGCGGCCAGGACCCGGCGGGGGCGGACGAGACGCCGTGCGAGCTCGCGGAGCTCAACGCCTACTTCGCCGAGCTGCGCACCGACTCCGGCGATAAGCGGCGGATGGCGCTCGCTTTCCTCCGCGCCCTCTACGGCGAGCCAGAAGGACGCTGAGTTACCGGATCTTTCCGGACTCGTGATTCTCCCTGATGGAACATTGGTCACCGTGTGTGATGACACGCCGACGCGGCGCTAGGCGGCGGGGTCGGCGGTCGCTACAACGGACGTGTCCGTACGTAGAAACCGCAGGCCACGGGGGGCTCATTGTGATCCGGACATGGAAGGTGCGCGGTCTCGTCCTGCTGACGGCCGCGCCGCTGCTGGCGGTCGTGCCCGCCGCGGCCGTAGCGGACGCGGGCGGTCCGGCGCGGTCCTCGGACCCGATACGGCTGGACGGTCTTCTCAAGCCGCCGCCGAAGCCGAAGACGCACACCAAGGCGAAGGCGAAAGCGAAGGTGGCCGTGGCGCTGCGGACGTCCGGCCCCGCGAGGGACGTGATCCCGGGGCGCACCTACGAGTGGAAGTGGACGATCCGCGTCGCCGGGAAGCCGCGCCCGAAGCAGGTCAAGGCCAAGAAGAGGAAGGCGAAGGCGGGCAAGGGCAAGGCCGGGAAGCTGCAGACCAGCAGGGCGAGGCCCCGCGAGGCGGTGTTCTGGACGACGCTGCCGAAGTCGCTGGCGTTCGTGTCCGGCGAGAGGCAGTGCGCGTCCAGCGGGTGGAGGGTCGTCTGCCGGATGGGCGCCGTCCGGCGGGGCGGCAGGGTCAGCGGCGTGATCAGGGCCCGGGTCGTCGAGCGGGCGAAGCCGGGCCAGCGGATCAGCCCGCTCGGGACGGTGACGTGGGCCGGGACGCGCGTCACCCGGAGGTTCCCGGCCGCGCGCGTCGCCGCCACCGCGGACCTCGCCATCACCAGGTCAGCGCCGGCGAGGGCCCGCGCCGGCGCGAAGATCCCGTACCGGGTGATGGTCCGCAACAACGGCCCGGCCACGGCGCAGAGCGTGATGGTCCTGTCCGAGGGGCCCGTCAAGCTCGTCGGGTGGAACACGGCGTGCGTGCCAGGCCGCGGCGCCTACGTGTGCTCGGTGGGGTCGCTCCGGGCGGGCGAGTCCAGGACGCTGCGGCTCACGGCGGTGCCGCGCGGGAGCGTCCGCGCCGGGACGGTGCTGCGGACGTCGTGGACGGCGGCCTCGCCGACCCTCGACCTCGACCGGACCAACAACGGCGCCGTCACCCGCACCCGGATCATCCGGCGCCGCTGACCGGGCGGCGCTGTCCCGGCGGCGCTGACCCGGGTCACGGGCGGGGCCGCCGGGGTTGCAGGATGGGGTCATGCGATTCCGGATCTTCACCGAGCCCCAGCAAGGGGCGAGCTACGAGACACAGCTGGCCGTCGCGAAGGCGGCGGAGGACCTCGGGTTCGACGCGTTCTTCCGCTCGGACCATTTCGTCAAGATGGGGGACGTGACGGGCGAGCCGGGCCCGACCGACTCGTGGATCACGCTGGGCGCGCTGGCCAGGGAGACCAGCCGGATCAGGCTCGGCACGCTGGTGACGGCCGCGACGTTCCGGTATCCCGGCCCGCTGGCGATCTCCGTCGCGCAGGTCGACCGGATGAGCGGCGGGCGCGTCGACGTCGGTCTCGGGACGGGCTGGTTCGAGGAGGAGCACACCGCGTACGGCATCCCGTTCCCGAGCCTGGGGGAGCGGTTCGCCCGGCTTGAGGAGCAGCTGGAGATCCTGACCGGGCTCTGGGGGACGCCGGACGGCGAGACCTACTCCTTCAGCGGCGAGCACTACACGCTGGCGGACTCGCCCGCGCTGCCCAAGCCCGCCCAGCCGGGCGGCCCGCCGGTCATCGTCGGCGGGACCGGGGCGAAGCGGACGCCGCGGCTCGCCGCCCGCTTCGCCGACGAGTACAACGTCCCCTTCACGCAGCCGGAGGGCACGGCCGCCGCGTTCGACCGCGTCCGCGCGGCCTGCGCCGAGGCGGGCCGGACCAAGCCGCTCGTGTACTCGGTGGCGCAGGTCGTCTGCTGCGGCCGGGACGAGGCGGAGGTGAGGCGCCGCGCCGACGCCATCGGACGCGAGGTGCCGGAGCTGCGGACCAACGGCCTGACCGGCACGCCGGGCGAGCTCGTCGACAAGATCGGCCGGTTCGCGGAGCTGGGCGCCGAGCGCGTCTACCTCCAGGTCCTGGATCTGCAGGACCTGGAGCACCTGGAGCTGCTGGCCACGGAGGTCATGGCTAAGCTCTGACCCCCGGAACGTGTGGAGGGCCCGCTGCGGGACGCGTCCCGCAGCGGGCCTTGCGCGCCGAGCTGCTGGACGGCGGGAGCGTGCCGCCCGCCGACCCGGTCTCCTCGGGCTCGACGCCCGCGAGGGCCGTGTCGAAGAACGGCCCTATGAGCAGGCCCATCCGGAAGGTCGCTAGGCGAAGACGTTCTGGAAGGCGGCGTGCCTGGGGGCCCCCTTGGCGGTGTCCCACACCGCGAAGACGACGTGCTCGAAACGGCCGGAGAACTCTTGGCCCGGAAGCAGCAGCTCCGCGAACACCTCGGCCACCTCTTGCGGATCGTTGCGGAAGACACCGCAGCCCCAGGCGCCGAGCACCAGCCGCCGGTGCCCGTTGGCCTCCGCCACGGCGAGGAGCTTGCGGGCGCGTAGGTGGAGCACGTCGCGGATCCGGTCCGCCTTGGCGGCGTCGTTGATGGCGCCTCGGTTGGGGGCGGGGGACGTCAGGAACGCGACGTCGTACGGCTCGTCCAGCAGCTTTCCCGCGTCGTCGCGGAACACTGGCACGTCCGGTGAGTAGATCATGTGGTCGCTGTAGAGCAGGTCGCCCTGCGCGCGGTGGAAGTCGTAGAACTCCCTGGCTGAACGCAGCGACGCGTACAGGCCGGACGACCGCGCCAGGCCTTCCTCCTGGGCGTGCGCTCCGTTCAGGAACCCTCCGCCGGGGTTCTTCGCAGAGGCGAAGTTCAGCGCGAACGGAACGGTCCCTTGCCCGGACAGCCGGAGGGCGGCGGCGAGCGTCGTCTCGCCGGTGACCTCGATGCGCGTCTCGGTGCCGGGCTGAACGGGAGCGGGCAGGTGCTCCAGCAGCTCGTCCAGCTCGTCCGGGCGGTACAGAACGGTGCCGCGGACGGCGCGGGCCAGGCGGTCGTCGATCGAGACCGTACGGCCGGACGGCGCGACGTAATCGCCGCGGTCGAGGATTCTCACGGTCTCCTGCGCCGTCTCCCGGCGGGGATGTCTGCTCATAACGCTCCGGATTGTGGCGGCAACGGAAACGTGACCGCAAACCCTTTTCCGCCGTCCGGCCGGTAAACGCCGGAAAACGCCGGAAAATGGATGTGGTCGGTTCGCGGTGGTCCGCCAGACTTGTCGGCGTGCTTCTGACGATCACCACCACCCTGAGCCAGGCGACCGACCTGGGATTCCTCCTGCACAAGCATCCCGGACGAGTGCAGGCGTTCGAGCAGTCCTTCGGCACGGCGCACGTCTTCTATCCCGACGCGGACGAGTCCCATTGCACGGCGGCGCTCCTGCTGGACGTCGACCCGGTCAAGCTCGTGCGCACGCGCGGCAGAGGCACACCGGACTTCTCCCTAGGCCAGTACGTCAACGACCGTCCGTACGCGGCGTCGTCGCTCCTGGCCTCGGCCATGGCGAACGTGTTCCGCACCGCTATGCGGGGACGCTGCGACCAGCGTCCCGAACTGGCGGAGACACCGATTCCGCTTGAGGTCGTCCTGCCCGCGCTCCCGTGCCGTGGCGGTCCGCGGCAGGCGGAACGGTTCTTCGCGCCACTGGGCTGGGACGTGTCGGCCGTTCCCGTCCCGCTCGACCCGGAGTTCGGCGACTGGGGCGACTCCCGGTACGTGACGCTCACGCTGACCGGGACTCTGCGGCTCGCAGACGCGCTCAACCAGCTCTACGTGCTGCTGCCCGTCCTGGACGACGCCAAGCACTACTGGATGGCGCCGGACGAGGTGGACAAGCTCATCCGCGCCGGTGAGGGCTGGCTCGCCACGCACCCCGATCGCGGCACCATCACCCGCCGCTATCTGGCCAACCGGCGCGGTCTCGTCCGGACCGCGCTGGGCCGTCTCGCCGACGCCGAGGACGCGACCGACGAGGCGCTGGACCCGGTGCAGGTGGAGGAGGAACCGCCCGCCGCCGAGGACGGCGGAGAGCAGTCTCCGCCGGAGGAACAGGTTTCCCTCGCGGAACGCCGTCTCCAGGCGGTCGTGCAGGCTCTGCGCGACGAGGACGCCAGACGCGTCATCGACCTTGGCTGCGGCTCCGGGAAACTGCTCTCGCGCCTCGCCCAGGACGACTTCTTCAACGAGATCTCCGGGACGGACGTGTCGCACCGCGCGCTCAGCCACGCCTGGCGGCGGCTCCGCTGGGACCAGCGGCCCCGCAGCGCGAACGACCGCGTCAAGGACGTCTTCCAGGGCGCGCTCACCTACACCGACGAACGGTTCCGCGATTACGAGGCGGCCGTCCTCATGGAGGTCATCGAGCACATCGACCCGCCGCGCCTCAGCGCCGTGGAACGGGTCGTGTTCGAGCACGCCAAGCCGCGCGTCGTGGTGGTCACGACGCCGAACTCCGAGCACAACGTCCGCTACGAGGGCCTCGCGCCGGGTGCGATGCGCCACCCCGACCACCGCTTCGAGTGGACGCGCGCCGAGTTCCGCGCATGGGCGGACCGGGTCGCCGGCGCCCACGGGTACCGCGTCCGGCACGTGCCCGTCGGCGACGACGATCCCGAGGTCGGCGCGCCTACGCAGATGGGGGTTTTCACGCGATGACCGAGATCAGGGTCCCGGAGATGGGCCTCGTCGTGCTGGTCGGCGTGACCGGTTCGGGCAAGTCGTACTTCGCGCGCAAGCATTTCCGGCGGACGCAGGTGATCTCGTCCGACGAGTGCCGCGGCGTCGTGTCGGACGACGAGAACGACCAGTCCGCGACCGGCGACGCGTTCGACCTGCTGCACTACATCGTCGCCAAGCGGCTGCGGCGCGGCCTGCTGACCGTGGTCGACGCCACCAACGTGCAGAGCGCGGCGCGGCAGTCGCTGCTGAAGATCGCCAAGGACCACGACGTGATGTCGGTCGCGATCGTGCTGGACGTCCCTGAGAGCGTCGCTGCCGAGCGGAACGCCGTCCGGCTGGACCGGAACCTGCCTCCGCATGTGATCCCCCGGCAGCGGCGCGAGCTGAGGCGCGGGATGCGGTCGCTGGCGCGCGAGTTCCGCCGCGTCCACGTGCTGACCGGCGTCGCGGAGATCGACGCCGCGACCGTCGTGTACGAGAAGGCGTGGAACGACAGGCGGGAGCTGGCCGGGCCGTTCGACATCGTCGGCGACGTGCACGGCTGCCGCGCCGAGCTGGAGGACCTCCTCACCGATCTCGGCTACGAGATCGACCGGGACGCGGAGGGCCTCGCGGTCGGCGCGCACCATCCCGGCGGGCGCATGGCCGTCTTCGTCGGCGACCTCGTCGACCGCGGACCGGACTCGCCGGGCGTGCTGCGGCTGGTGATGGGCATGGTCGGCGACGGCGACGCGCTCTGCGTCTCGGGCAACCACGAGGCGAAACTCGTCCGTGCCCTGCGCGGGCGCAAGGTGCGCGTAGCGCACGGCCTCGCCGAGTCCCTGGAGCAGCTCGCCGCCGAACCGGACGATTTCCGCGACGACGCGATGCGTTTCATGGACGGCCTCATCAGCCACTACGTCCTGGACGGCGGCGACCTGGTCGTGGCCCACGCCGGGCTGAGGGAGGAGTACCACGGTCGTTCGTCCGGCCGTGTCCGGTCGTTCGCGCTCTACGGCGACACCACGGGGGAGACCGACGAGTACGGCCTGCCCGTGCGGTATCCATGGGCGCGCGACTACCGGGGCAAGGCCATGGTCGTGTACGGGCACACACCCGTTCCCGAAGCGGAATGGGTCAACAACACCATCTGCCTCGACACAGGCGCGGTGTTCGGCGGGAAGCTGACGGCGTTGCGCTATCCCGAGCGTGAGCTGGTCTCCGTCCCGGCCCGTCAGGTCTGGTACGAGCCGACGCGTCCTCTGGACGCGCCGTCCGGCGCCGTAGCGGGCGGGCACCGGGAGGACGAGGTCCTGAAGATCGAGGACGTGCTCGGCGCGCAGGGCGTCGAGACCCGCCTGATGGGCCGCGTCGCCGTCCGCGAGGAGAACGCCCTAGCCGCCCTGGAGGTGATGAGCCGGTTCGCGGTGGACCCGCGCTGGCTCGTCTACCTGCCGGCCACCATGGCCCCCGCCGAGACGTCGCCCCTGCCCGGGTACCTGGAGCACCCCGCGGAGGCCCTCGCCGCCTACCGGGACAAGGGCATCGACCGCGTGGTGTGCGAAGAGAAGCACATGGGCTCGCGAGCCGTTGTCGTCGTCTGCCGCGACGCATCGATCGCCACGGACCGCTTCGGCGTGACCGACGGAACGACCGGCGCCATCTACACCCGCACAGGGCGCCCCTTCTTCCGCGACCCGTCGCGCACGCCCGAAGTACTGGACCGGGTCCGTTCCGCGATAGGCGCCGCAGGGCTCTGGGACGAACTCGACACCGGCTGGCTCGTCATCGACAGTGAACTGCTGCCGTGGTCGGCCAAGGCCATGGACCTCATCCGCACGCAGTACGCCGCCACTGGCGCGGCGGCCCGCGCCGCTCTGCCGATGGCGTCCGACCTTCTCGCGCGCGCGGAAGGACGCGGCCTCGACGTCGGCGGCCTCCGGGAGCACATCGACCGTCGCGCCGCCAACGCGTCCCGGTTCCGTGACGCCTACGCGCGCTACTGCTGGACGGTCGACGGCCTCACCGGCCTGCGCCTCGCGCCGTTCCAGATCCTCGCCGGGGAAGGCCGCTCCTGGGCCGTCGCACGCGACCACGACTGGCACATGACCGTGGCCGGACGGCTTGCGGACAATGACCCGAGCGGCTTCGTCCAGCGGACGGATTCGATGACCGCCGACCTGAACTCCCCGGAGTCGGAGGCCGACGTCACCGAATGGTGGGAGAAGCTCACCGCCGCGGGCGGCGAGGGCATGGTCGTCAAGCCGCTGGGGCCGTTCCCGGAGGACAAGCGGATCCAGCCGGGCGTCAAATGCCGCGGCCCCGAATATCTCCGCATCATCTACGGCCCGGACTACACCGAGCCGGAGAACCTCGACCGGCTGCGCGGCAGGTCACTCGGCCGCAAGCGCTCGCTGGCCATGCGGGAGCACGCCCTCGGCATCGAGGCCCTCGACAGGCTCACCGCCGGTGAACCCCTGTGGCGCGTCCACCAGGCGGTCTTCGCCGTCCTGGCCCTGGAGTCAGAACCCGTAGACCCGCGCCTATAGACAGACGGCCCGCCCCCTAGGCGTCCCTAGGGGGCGGGCCCAACTGTCGCCGATCGGCTCGCGCGGAGCCGGTCAGGTGGTGAAGAGCATGTGAAAGACGCTCCCGCCATGGGGGCGGTGGTGGCGCGGCCCATGGTGATGGTGGTGCACCGACGCCGCCGGTGCGCCCCAACCCGGCGCGGCGGCGGGTGGCGGGGCCGCCCGGTACTGCGACTCCATCTGGGCCAGGGCCTCGAGTTCTCCGTAGTCGAGGAAGATGCCCCGACAGCTGTCACATTGCTCGATGTGGACTCCGCTGCGGGTGTAGGTCCGCATCACGCCACGACACTTAGGGCAGTGCATCGCCTTCTCTTCCTTCCAGTATGGATCCCCAGGTAGAGGCTAAATGTAGGGCAGGTTTCGCGCCACGTCATGCCGTGTCCCCCGCCGCCGATATTCTTCCGCAGGCGTCGACCATCGCCTGCTCCGCCCCATCGAGCGGTCGCTTCTCCCTTTCCGCCGATATGACGCACGTTGCGGCGATCTGGATCGCAAGACTTCGCGCGGGAACGTCCAGGGCCGTCCAGGGGTCGCCCTCCACCGGGACGGCCGGGCCGCCCGCCTCCTGGTACGCGCCCAGGAAGCGGCCCCACTCATCGGGGTCCAGAACGCCCGCCGAATACAGCGCGGCCGGACGCGCGAGGTCCCAGGCGGGGTCGCCCGTACCGAGGTCTTCGATGTCGATGAGCAGCCACCGTCCGTCCTGGGCGCGGACCATCTGGCCGAGGTGCCAGTCACCATGGATGAGGCGCTTCGCCGTACCGGGAGGCTCCTCGCCATCGCCGCGTATCCAGCCGGGCAGAGTGGCGAACGCGCGCCGCACCACGTCCTCGGCCGGCCCGTGCCCCAGTTCCGAGACGCGGCGTGCCACGCGCGCA
The DNA here is from genome assembly GCF_004348535.1 of Actinomadura sp. KC216. Lineage (GTDB taxonomy): Bacteria > Actinomycetota > Actinomycetes > Streptosporangiales > Streptosporangiaceae > Spirillospora. The sequence goes on along the minus strand of NZ_SMJX01000123.1, from coordinate 2,219 downwards.
GGACGCCCCCAAGACGGCGCATTTACCGGCACGACCGCAGCATGGAGCGCGGCCAGAAGCCGCGCCCCCTCTTCCCAGGGCAGGTCCTTCTGCGGATCCACCGGCTGACCGTAGGGGTAGACCGTGACCGTCCGCCCGTCAACATCCAGCGGCGGGTCAAGGGGAGAGACAAGAACGTCGGGAACGGTGGCCGCCACCCGTATCCGCTCCAGGAAGGGTGCCCCGTGCTCCCGGTCGGCCTGGTGCGCCTTCACCACCACGTCACCGACACGCACCACCAGCACACCGTGCCGGTCATACAGCGTCTCCGGCTCCACGGAAGGCACGGACGGAACGCGGGCCGCCTGGTCGCGCCCGACCTCAACGAGCCGGGCGAACAACCCCGGTTGGACGGTCTCGGTGTGCACCCGCACAGTCAACCACCGGCAAGGGACGGTGACGCCCATGCAGGAGAATTCCCCCGGCTATGCGGGCGAGTTGACGATCTCGTCGCGGAGCCGCCGCCGGACGACCTTCCCCAGCACGTTGCGCGGCAGTTCCGTCCGCGGACGGAATTCCGCAGGCACTTTGTAGTGCGAAAGGAAGCGTTCGCAATGCCGCCGCAGTTCGTCCGCCGAGAAAAGGTAGGCGGGGTGCTCCACCACGTGCGCGATGATGCGCTCCCCGCGCCGCGCGTCCGGCACGCCGACCACCGCGCAGTCATGAACGGCCGGGTGGCGGCGCAGAACCCTCTCCACCTCCGTGGGGAAGACGCTGAACCCGCTGACCTTGATCATGTCGCGCCGGCGCTCCAGGATCGTGAAGAAGCCGTCCTCGTCCATCACCGCGATGTCGCCCGTCCGGAGCCACCCCTTCGACAGCGCCTGCGCAGTGGCGAGCGGCGCGTTCCAGTAGCCCGCGAACACCTGCGGCCCGCGCACGACCAATTCGCCGGGCTCACCCGGTGGCAGAACCCTCGTCGGCTCGTCCTGGTCGACGATGACGGCATCGGTCAAGGGCAGCGGCAGCCCGACGCTCAGGTTCCGCGCCCCGCCGCCCAGCGGATTGGCGGTGACGGCAGGAGACGCCTCCGTAAGCCCATAACAATTGATCAGCCCCTTGGCGCCCACCCGTTCGAGCCGATCGATGGTCCCCTGCCCAAGCCCCATCGCGCCAGAGATGAAAACACGCAGCGAATTCAGATCCGACGGCAGAAACCCCGGGCTGTCCAGCAACTGCTCATAAAGCGTAGGCACCCCGGGAAAAATAGTAGGTCGGTACTTGCGAATAGCCCCGAGCACATGACCGGCGTCGAAACGCGGAAGCAGCACAACGGCCCCAGCCGTCATCACCGGCGCGACGAGGCAGCTCATCAACCCGAACGAGTGGAACAGGGGCAGAACCGCCAGCGTCACGTCCTCGCCCGGACGGCTCTCACGGTCCCACGCGTGCTGCTGGCAGGCGTTCGCGACGAGATTCCGGTGCGTGAGCATCGCGCCCTTGGGACGCCCCTCCGTCCCGCCTGTGTATTGGATGGCCGCGAGCTGCCGCGACGGCTCGATCTCCAGCTGCCGCACCTGCTCACGCGGCTCCCGCTGCATGTCGCGGAACGGGACGACGCCGGGATCGTCCGGCACGTCCGCGGTGATGGCCGCCCTCCGCCGCCGCGCCCCCGCCAGCGGCATCCGCAACGCGATCCGCTTGGCCGCCGGCAGATACTCGGTCAGCGACGTCACGACGATGTGCTCAAGCGGAAGCTCGGACCTGATCGCGCGCACCGTCGCATAGGAACGATCCAGCACGACGGCCGCGCGGGCACCGGAGTCCGCGAGCTGGTGGAGCATCTCCTCCTCGGTGTACAGCGGGTTGTGCTGCACCGCGATCGCGCCCCGGCGCAGCACCCCGTAGAAGGCGATGACCTGCTGCGGGCAGTTCGGCAGGATCAGCGCGACCCGGTCGCCGGGCTGGACGCCGAGCCGGTGGAGGCCCCCGGCGAACCGGTCCACGGCGGCGCGCAGCTCCCGGTAGGAGATCCGGCGGCCGAAGAAGATGAGCGCGGGCCGCCGCGGATACCGCTCCGCGGCATCATCGAGAAGCCGAGTAACGGAAATGTCGGGAATATCCAATTCACTGGAAATTCCCTGCTGATACCACTGCCGCCACGGGGAAGATCGTTGTGACGAGTGCCACATGGGACGTGATTCAACCATCCCGGAGGCGTTCCCGTCCCCCCGCTTCCC
>NZ_SMJX01000122.1 GCF_004348535.1 Actinomadura sp. KC216 | reverse complement strand
CGGTACCGCCCCGGGCGTACGGGACGACCCTGAGGCGGACTAAGGGGCGTACTCGCGACCGGCGCCGTCAGTGCCCGGGCCGCCGTCGAACCATTCGCCGGTGGAGCGGGTCCGCGGCGGTTCGACCGGCCCCGGCGGCATGGTCGGCGGATGGGGCGCTCCTCCGGCCTCCCGCGCCCGGATCCGTTCCCGCAGCGCCGCCTCGACGCGCAGCTCGTCCTCGGTCGGGGCCATCGCGATGATCGCCAGCAGGATGATCGACATCACGCCGATGCCGCCGATGAGCGGCATCAGGAAGTCGGTGGCGGCCGCCCCGGTGGGCGCCGCCATGTCCTCGTGGACGGTGACGCGCATCGCCGCCATGCCGGTGTAGTGCATGCCGGTCACCGCGACACCCATGATCAGCGCGGCCCCGGCGGTCGCCCATCCGCCCCGGATGCTCAGCGCGAACCAGAGCGCCACGGAGGCCGCCACCACGGCGATCACCACCGACAGCGCCACCAGGCCCGCCCGGTAGTCGACGTGCCCGGACATGTTCATGGCCGCCATGCCCATGTAGTGCATGCTCGCCACGCCGAGCCCCATGATGACGCCGCCGGTCACGATCGAGCCGGGGCCGGCGACCCGGAAACCGACGATGAACAGCCCGATCGCGACCACCACGATGGCGACGGCGCAGCTCAGCATCGTGAGAGGCACGTCGTAGCGGATCTCGGCGCCCGGGACGCTGAAGCCGAGCATCGCGATGAAGTGCATCACCCAGATCCCGGTTCCGCCGATCGCCAGCGCCGCGAGGATCAGCCACAGCCCGCGCGAGCGGCTGGCGGAGCCCCGCGCCCGCGCGGTGCACAGCAGTCCGAGCAGGGAACCTGTGACGGACAGGACGTAGGCCAGGACGGGCGTCAGCAGCCCGTAGGAAAAGTGATGGACCTCCGCCATGTGACCCCCCGGAATCTCCTGCGGCGCGACCGGCGGCACAGCCTAGCCGGATGAATTACGCAAACCGGTGATGCGCGCCAGAAATGGCCATTTTCGGGCAGCGTGTCGCCCGATCGATGGCGTCGCGCGTCGTCAGGGCATCGAACCGGAGGCCGTCGATGATGTTGGGACGGTCGAGGCACGAGTGACGGGCCCTGAGGCGGCGGCGCCGTCCGGGCGAGTCGGTCGCGGCGCCGGTCAGGCGAGGAGGCCGTGGCGGTCGGCCAGGTCGAGGGCGGCCTGGGCGGCGGGTGCGAGGAGATGGCGTTCGCGCCGTCCGACGTAGCGGTACTCGTCCACCTCGCCGGCCGCCGCCATCGCGCCCCGGTAGGACGCCGTGAAGCACGCCATGCGCACGTGGGCGTACGCGGGCTGGTCGTGGGCCGGTGCGCGGATGACGCCGAGCTTCTGGAAGGACGTCCGGTCGAGCTCCAGGCCGAGCTCCTCGCGGACCTCCCTGGACAGCGCCGACCAGTCGTCCTCGCCCGGCTCGCGCTTACCTCCCGGGAGGTAGAGGAGGTCGCGGCCGCGCGAGCGGACGGCGAGCATCCGCCCGTCCGACACCTGGATCCACGCGACGACGTCGAGTTCTGCCACGGCGGTCAGTCCGCCCGCCGGAGCGTGACGGCGCCCGGCTCGCGGAGCCCGAAGCGGCCGGCGGCGGAGCCCTGGTTGACCGCCAGGCCCAGCCGCCCGGACGAGTCGACCCACACCAGCGGCTCGCCGGGCGCGACCCCGCCGAACGTCTCCTCGAACGTGACCCGCACCGCCCGCCCGCCGCCCGGCCAGGACAGCTCCAGAGGCGTGCCGTACTCCAGCGGGCCGAACGCGGCGTCCAGCTCGTCCGGGGCGGCGTTCAGGACGAGGCTGCCGAAGCGGTCGGTGTACAGGATCGGGGCGGTCACCGCGCCGGGCGCGACGGCGGGGGACGGGACGTCCAGCGGCAGCGGCTCGGCGGGCGGGCCCAGTTCGGCCACGTCCACGCCCATGGCGATGTGCGCGGCGGCGGGGGAGAAGATGTCGCGACCGTGGAACGACGCCGACACGGCGGGCAGCCGGTACGCCGCGTTCTCCAGGACGTGCGCCCGCACGACGCCGCCCAGCGCTTCCGCCGCCGGGACGAGCAGGCCGTTGTCGGGGCCGACCAGCACGTCACCGCGCCCGGTCTCGACCGCGACGGGTAGCCGCCGCGTGCCGACGCCCGGGTCGACGATCCCGACGTGCACGCCGACCGGAACGTAGGGCAGCGCCTGCCGGAGCAGCATCGCGCCCTCGGCGACCGCGTACGGCGTGATCTCGTCGGACAGGACGAGCACCGTCGCCGCCGGGGCGATGGAGTACACGACGCCCGCGCAGATACCGGTGTAGGCGGCGCCGAAATCGGTGGCGAGGCTGACGAACGGCCGGCTCCCGGGCATGCGCCGACCCTATCCGGCGTGCACGTATGCTCCGGGACGTGCGCGCCGAAGCCCTTGATCCCGTCCTGCTGCGGACGTTCGTCGCCGTCGCCGACCTCGGCTCGTTCACCGCCGCCGCGGCGGCCGAGGGCTACACGCAGTCCGCCGTCTCCCGGCAGATCGCGGCGCTGGAGGACGTGTGCGGCGTGGAGCTGTTCGCGCGCGGCGCGCGAGGCGTCCGGCCCACTCCGGCGGGGGAGTACCTGCTGCCGCACGCGCGCGGGCTCCTCGACCGGCTCGCCGACACCGCCCGCGCGCTCGACGGGCTGCGCCGCCTCGACACCGGGACGCTGCGGCTCGGCGCGTTCCCCACGGCGAACGCCGCGCTGGTGCCGCGCGCGCTCGCCCGGTTCCGGGCCCGGCATCCGGGCGTCCGGCCGCTGCTGCGCGAGGGCATGACCGAGCGGCTGCTGCCGATGCTGGAGGCGGGCGACCTCGACATCGCCGTGGTCAGCACGCACAAGCACCCGTCCATCGACGCCGACGACCTGGTCACCCTCGCCGACGACGCGCTCCTCGTCGCGCTGCCCAGCACCCATCCGCTCGCCGCGCACCGCCGCGTCTCGCTCGCCGACCTGGCGGACGAGCCGTGGATCGTCGCCGACGACCCCGAGGCGGTCGCCACCATGCGCGCCCGCTGCGAGGTCGCCGGGTTCGTGCCGGAGACGCCGATCAGGGCCGCCGAGTGGATCTCCAAGCTGGGCCTGGTCGCGGAGGGGTTCGGCGTCACGCTCGTCCCGGCGCTCGCCGCCGCGGCGGTGGCGCGGGACGGCGTCGTCCTGCGCGGCGTGGCCCCCGATCAGCCGCGCAGGACGGTCTACGCCGCGGTCGGGCGGCACGCGCGCAGGTCCCCGGCCGTCACCGCGTTCCTGGCGGACCTGCGCGACGTGGCCGGAGAACTCCGCCCCTGAAAACGGGCGGGCTAGGCGCCCGGCACGGCGACGAGCTCGACCTCCAGCAGCGCGTCCGGGTGGAACAGGCGTGACACCTCGACCGTCGTGCTGACCGGGCGGTGGTCCTTGAGGAACGGCTCCCGGCCCGCGACGTAGTCGGAAAGCAGGTCGATGTCCGTGACGAACGTCTGGATCTTGACGATGTCGGCGAAGCCCGCCCCGTGCGCGGCGAGGATCTTCCCGATGTAGCCGAACGTAACCTCGGCCTGGCGCTTCATGTCGCCCGGCGCGTCGATCCTGCCGTCCTCGTCCAGAGCGACCTGCCCCGACACGTACAGCAGCGGGCCCGGCGTCACCAGCGCGGTGTGCGAGTAGACGGGCCGCGGCGGCGGAGGGACGCTCCCGGGATTGTCGAACGTGACGCGCATCCGTGAATTCCTTTTCGATATGTCTGACCGTGATTGGCGCTACGACGCTAAGCGCCATCAGGCCATGACACCAGCGAAGACTCCGCATGGTGGCCATGCGCGCCCGGCATGGCTACAGGGCGAGGAGCACGGCCGTCACGGCGAGCAGGATCGTCAGCGCGGTGGCGAGCAGGACGGAGGCGGGGTCGGCCGCGCCGCCGCCCTCGGGCAGGCGGCGCCGGCGGTGGTGGAAGCTCGCCCGGCTCCGCCGCAGCTGCAGCGCCGCGCCGCCGCAGACGACGGCCGCCGCGACTGCGGCCCCGGGCACCGACGGCGCGAGCCGCACGCACAGCAGTCCAGCGGCGACTAAAGCGAGCGTGGTGCGCGACCAGGCCAGCGCGGTCCGCTCGGGCTGCGCGCCCGGATCCCACAGCCTCATCGGGTCGCCAGGACGGCCACCAGCAGGACGAGCGCGGCGGCCGCCAGCCCGTACGCCATGATCGGGGCGAGCGCGGGCGGCGGGAGCGTCTCGGCGCGGCGCAGGGCGCGCTCGGTGCGCAGCCAGCGGCGGAACGCGAGCGCGGCGACCAGGGCCCCGGCCCCGGCGAAGCCGACGGCGAGGACGTGCCGCAGCGGCGCCTCGACCAGGTCGTCGGCGAGCGCCAGCCCGATGCCGGCGGCGATCAGCGCCAGCGCCGTCCGGATCCAGGCGAGGAAGGTGCGCTCGTTGGCGAGCGAGAAGCGCGGGTCGGGGTCGCTGCCCTCGGCCAGCAGGCGATCGGCCCACCTGCCACTGCGGGACTTCGGGGACTGGGTGGCGGTCATCGTCCATTCATGTTAGGCGACGGGTGCACATGCCTTACCGCCGGGTATATGAATGGCAATTCCGACTTGTCATCCCGGAATTGGTGACGAGACCGCAGGTCGGGTGGGGCGCGGGCCGGTCAGGATTTGCCGAAGCGGCGGGACGAGGCGTCCTCTTGCGCGAGCCGGTGCAGGGCCGTCAGAACCTGCTCGTACAGGACGGTCGACACCAAAAGCGAATGGACGGTCCGGGCGCGGGGCGTCCCGGCGGCGACGCGGCCGATCTCGTGCTCGGCGACGTCCCGCGCGGCGTTCACGTAGGGGCGCAGGTCGCGGAGGGTGATCGGGAAGCCGAGGCGGCGCAGCGCCACGAACGTGTGGGCGAGCAGGTCGCGGGCGGGGGCGCGGTCGCCGACGTCCCAGCCGAGCTCGCGGACGAGGGCGTCGACGTCTTCGCGGGCGGCGCGCCAGTGCGGGTCGTGCGGCGCGGCGACGTGCGGGCCGATCGCGTGCTGGGTGGTGGCGAACAGGTCGTGCAGGGTGACGCGGTCGTCCTCGATCGCGGCGATGATCTGCTGGATCGCCGACACGGGCAGGTCGCCGACCTCGCGCAGCGCGCTGATCAGCCGCAGCCGTTCCAGATGGCGGCCGTCGTACTCCGACCGCGTCGCGCTCACCGCCGAGCCCTTCGGGAGCAGGCCCTCCCGGATGTAGAACTTGATCGTCTGGACCGTCAGGCCGCTCCGATCGCTGAGCTCGGAGATCTGCACCGTCGAACCCCCCTTTGCCGGAGGTTAACGCTATCGAGGGCGAGCAATTAGATACCGGCACTATCCAATGGGTGTCCGAGTTATGGGGGAACGTCGGGTCAGGTCAGGGCCTTGTGGAGCACTCGGGCGGGGTCGCGGGACGGGTCAGGAGGCGGTGCGGCGCATGCCGTCGGAGATCTTCTCGGCGGCGGCGGCGACCGGGCCCGCGTGGAGGCGCCCGGGGGAGCGGGTGAGGCGTTCGAGCGGTCCGGACACCGAGACGGCGGCGATCACCCGTCCGGCGGCGCCGCGGATCGGGGCGGAGACCGACCCGACGCCCTGCTCGCGCTCGCCGACGCTCTGTGCCCAGCCGCGCCGCCGGACCGACGCCAGCGTGGCCGCCTCGAACTTCGCCCCGCGCAGCCCGCGGTGCAGCCGGTCGGGCTCCTCCCAGGCCAGCAGGACCTGCGCGGCCGACCCCGCCGTCATCGGCAGCGCCGCGCCGACCGGGATCGTGTCGCGAAGGCCGCTGGTGCGCTCCGCCGAGGCCACGCAGACCCGGACGTCCCCCTGCCGCCGGAACAGCGAGGCGCTCTCGCCCGTCAGGTCGCGGAGCTGGGCCAGCACCGGCTGGGCGATCGCGAGGAGGCGGTCCTCGCCGGCCGCGACCGCCAGCTCGGCGAGCCGCGGGCCCAGGATGAAACGCCCTTGCATGTCCCGGTGGACGAGACGATGGTGCTCCAGCGCGACGGCCAGCCGGTGGGCGGTGGGACGGGCCAGCCCGGTCGTCTGGACCAGCTGCGCGAGCGACGCGGGGCCCGCTTCCAGCGCGTTCAGAACGAGAACGGCTTTGTCCAGTACGCCGACTCCGCTAGAGTTGTCCATGCCTTGATATTGCCGTCTCGTTATTTGAGATGCAAGTCGGAGAAGGCGACCAGACGACCGTCACACAGCGAGGTGGGAGAGCGATGGGCCGAACACTGGCCGAGAAGGTGTACGACGCGCATGTCGTACGGCGCGCCGAGGGCGAGCCCGATCTCCTCTACATCGACCTGCACCTGGTGCACGAGGTCACCAGCCCGCAGGCGTTCGACGGGCTGCGGATGGCGGGCCGCCCCGTCCGCCGCCCCGACCTCACCATCGCCACCGAGGACCACAACGTCCCGACGACGGACCTGCTCAAGCCCATCGCCGACCCGGTGTCGCGCACCCAGGTCGAGACGCTGCGCAAGAACTGCTCCGACTTCGGCGTCCGGCTGCACCCGATGGGCGACGACGGGCAGGGCATCGTCCACGTCATCGGGCCGCAGCTCGGCCTCACCCAGCCCGGCATGACCGTCGTGTGCGGCGACTCGCACACCTCCACGCACGGCGCGTTCGGCGCGCTCGCGTTCGGCATCGGCACCAGCGAGGTCGAGCACGTCCTCGCCACCCAGACGCTGCCGCAGATCCAGCCGAAGACCATGGCCGTCACCGTGAACGGCGCGCTGCCCGAGGGCGTCACCGCCAAGGACCTCATCCTCGCGGTCATCGCGCGGATCGGCACCGGCGGCGGCCAGGGCCACATCATCGAGTACCGCGGCGAGGCGATCCGGTCGCTGTCGATGGAGGGCCGGATGACGGTCTGCAACATGTCCATCGAGGCGGGCGCCCGCGCCGGGATGATCGCGCCGGACGAGACCACATTCGAGTACCTCAAGGGCCGCCCGCACGCCCCGTCCGGGGACGACTGGGACAAGGCCGTCGAGTACTGGACGTCCCTGCGCACCGACGACGACGCGGTCTTCGACAAGGAGGTCGTGATCGACGCGGCCGAGCTGACGCCGTTCGTCACCTGGGGCACCAACCCGGGCCAGGGGCTGCCGCTCGGCGAGTCCGTGCCCGACCCCGCGTCCTTCGACGACCCGGTCCAGCGGCAGAGCGCCGAGCGCGCCCTGGAGTACATGGGCCTCACGGCCGGGACGCCGCTGCGCGACATCGCCGTCGACACCGTCTTCGTCGGCTCCTGCACCAACGGCCGCATCGAGGACCTGCGCGCCGTCGCGGGCGTCCTGAAGGGCCGCAAGGTCGCCGACGGCGTCCGCATGCTGGTCGTCCCCGGCTCCATGAGGGTCAAGAAGCAGGCCGAGGAGGAGGGCCTGGACGAGGTCATCACCGCGTCCGGCGCCGAATGGCGCGAGGCGGGCTGCTCCATGTGCCTGGCGATGAACCCCGACAAGCTCACGCCCGGCGAGCGCAGCGCGTCCACGTCCAACCGCAACTTCGAGGGCCGGCAGGGACCCGGCGGCCGCACCCACCTGGTGTCGCCCGCCGTCGCCGCCGCCACCGCCGTCACCGGCCGCCTGACCGCCCCCCAAGACCTCGGCGAAGCCGCCGGGGGGTCTGGGGGGTCGTCCCCCCAGAACGACACCGACCTGTAAGGAAACCGATGGAAGCGTTCACCACCTACACCGGGCGCGGCGTCCCGCTGCGCCGCAGCAACGTCGACACCGACCAGATCATCCCGGCCGTCTGGCTGAAGCAGGTCAGCCGCACCGGGTTCGACAAGGGCCTGTTCTCCTCCTGGCGCGAGGACCCGGACTTCGTGCTGAACCAGCCGCGGCACGACGGCGCGGGCGTCCTGGTCGCCGGGCCCGACTTCGGCACCGGGTCGTCCCGCGAGCACGCCGTCTGGGCGCTGCAGCAGTACGGCTTCCGCGTCGTCATCGCGCCGCGCTTCGGCGACATCTTCCGCAACAACTCCACGAAGATGGGCCTGCTGCCCGTCGTCCTCACCGGCGAGCAGGTCGACGACCTCCAGACGCGCATCGAGAAGGACCCCGCGCTGGAGATCACCGTCGACCTGGAGAACCGCGAGGTCCGCTGGGACGGCGTCACCGCCGCGTTCGAGATCGACGACTACACCCGCTGGCGCCTCATGGAGGGCCTGGACGACATCGGCCTCACCCTCCGCCACGCCGACGCGATCACCGATTTCGAGGCCACCCGCCGCCCCTGGTTCCCCACGACCGTGTAGGGCGTTGGTATAGGCCGTTCACGGCTTTTTCGGCCCCGGGTGGACGGACGGGAACCGCGACCAGGGAGAATTCTCCTAGTGCGAAGACCCGTTCGACCGTTCGGAGGCATGTATTGAGCACGGTCCCGTGGATCGGGCCGGAGTTTGACGACCCTGCGTTGACGCAGCTAGCGCGGCAGTTGCGTGACGCTCACCGGGCCGTCGCGCCGCTGCCCGCGCCGTCCCGCCGGCGGCTGATCCGCCATCTGCTGTCGATCACCGACCTGGCGAAAAGGGACCCCGAACTGGCCGCCCGCAGGCTGGAGACGTTCCTCGCCGATTTCCACGAGACCCCCGACGTCGGTTAGCGTGCCCAGTGGCCGGATCCGGTCCGGTCACCCGGCGAGACGGGGGCGAGGCCGACAAAAACGCCAGCGACACGCCAACTCGTGCGTGCAGGTGATTGTGTCCATGCCTGGGGTCCCTTAGTTTCGTTCGGGCAAGGGGGGAACTAGAGGAGTAACCCATGAACAAGCGTGAGCTGGTCGACGCCATCTCTGACCAACTGGGCAGCAAGAAGGCCGCAGCCGAGGCCGTCGACGCCATCCTGGACGCGATCCAGACCGCCGTCGCGAAGGGCGACAAGGTCGCGATCACCGGGTTCGGTTCGTTCGAGAAGGCCGACCGGCCTGCCCGTACGGCCCGCAATCCCGCAACGGGCAAGACCATCCAGGTTCCCGCGACGTCCGTGCCGAAGTTCAAGGCCGGCGCCGACTTCAAGAACCGGGTGGCCGGAAAGGCGTAGCGTCACCCGACAGCGCCCGCGTCCGTCCTGAAGACGGACCGGGCGCTGTCGCATGTCCGCCCCCTTCCGAGGAATGCATCAGCCGGGTCACGGGTCGTGCGGCCGGAGGCGCCCAGCGCCGGAGGTCGCACGACCGACCGGCTCGTGACGGGGGTTCCAGGGGGTCGCCCCCTGGGCTAACAGGGGAACGTGGAAAGCGTCACGAGCGAGATGCGGTCGTCGTCCATCGCGAGGTTCACGCGCTGGCCGAAGCGCAGCAGCCGCAGGCCGCCGGCCGCGAACGCGTCCGCGTCGAAGGGCAGCTCCGTCCCGTCGTCGAGCAGCACGCTGCCCGAGCGGGTCTCCGCGTCGTACTCCTTCACCGTGCCTTGCATAACCGAACCATAGGCATACCCCGGGCTCTAGGCGAGCGCGGGGAGTTCGGCGGCGACGGCGGCGGTCCGGGGCCCGGCGCCGAGCGCGAGCGCCGCGCGGAGGTCGTCGAGGGTGTCCACGTCGCGGCGGACGGTGTCGGTGCCCGGCAGCAGGAGCTCGCGGGCGCCGCGGGCGCGGTGCGCGGCACGGGAGTCGGCGCCGAAGGCGGGCGAGAACGGGACGCCCGGACGGGTCGTGTACAGGGTCGTTCCGGTGCCCGCCGCGTCCGGCACGAACGCCTCGGGCGAGCGGGCGGCCGCGTCCAGGACGCGTGCCAGTTCAAGGGGGCGCAAAGCGGGCAGATCGGCTGACAGCGCGCCGACGCCCGCGTCCACGCCCGCCTCCGCGGCGAACTCGCGGCCGCGGCGGGCGCCGTAGCCGAGCGCCGGGTTCAGGCCCGCGTCCGGGACGTCGGGCACGACGCGCGCGCCGAGCGCGGCGAGCTCGGCGGCGGGAAGGGGGTCGTCGGTGACGACGATCACGGTGCGAACCCGGTCACAGCGCAGCGCGGCGGCGACCGTGTCGGCCGCCACCGCCAGCGCGAGCCGCTCGCGGTGCGGGCCCGCGGCGGCGGACATGCGGGTCTTCGCGCGGGCCAGCACCTTGACCGGCACGACGAGCGACCACTGGAGAAGGTCTGCGGTAGACATGGCAACTCGACACTATGCGCACGCAACCGCGACACTTGGGTGAACCCTGCGTTCACGTTGGATGGATGAGGAGGAGACGAGCCATGGGCCACGCGTATTCGCCGGGCTGGCGGAAGCTCACCATCGTCATCCTGCGGCCGCTGCTGTCCGGGCTGCTGAAACGTGACTGGCGGGGCCGCGGCAACGTGCCGGGGGAGGGCGGCGTCATCATCGCCGCCAACCACATCTCCGAAGCCGACCCGCTCGCGCTCGCGCACTTCGTCTGCGCGTCCGGGCGCTACCCCGTCTACCTGGCCAAGTCGACGCTGTTCGACGTGCGGTTCATCAAGAGCGTGCTGCGCGGCACCGGCCAGATCCCCGTCTACCGCGACCACGACGACGCGTCCCTCGTCCTCAAGGACGCCGAGCAGGCCCTGCTGGACGGCGAGTGCCTGGTCGTCTACCCGGAAGGCAGCTGCACCCGCGACCCCGACCTGTGGCCCATGACCGGGCAGACAGGGGTGGCGCGGCTGGCGCTGAAGACGGGCGCGAAGGTCGTCCCCGTGGCGAACTGGGGCGCGCACGAGCTGATGCCGTACACGAAGGCCGAGCAGACGGGCCTCGCGGGAAGCCTGAAGAAGGGGTTCCACCCGTTCCCGCGCAAGACGATGAAGGTCGTCGCGGGGCCGCCCGTCGACCTGTCGGCGTACGAGGGGCGCCCGCTCAGCCGGGAGACGCTGCGCGCCGCCACCGACGCCATCATGGCCGCCATCACCGGGCTGCTCGGCGACCTGCGCGGCCAGGAGCCGCCGAAGGACCGCTACGACCACCACCGCGTCCTGGACGAGCGCCGCCGCGCGGCGGCGACCGTGCCCGACCCGGCGGAAACGAAGGCGGACGGCTCGTGACGTTCCGCACCGCGGTCATGGGGGCCGGGTCCTGGGGGACGACGTTCACCAAGCTGCTGCACGACGCGGGCGGCGAGGTCGTCCTGTGGGGCCGGCGCCCCGAGGTCGTCGAGGCCGTGAACGAGCGGCACGAGAACCCCGACTACCTGCCCGGCGTCACGCTGCCGGAGACCGTCCGCGCGACGCTCGACCCGGCCGAGGCGCTCCGGGGCGCCGATTTCGTCGCGCTGGCCGTCCCGGCGCAGACGCTCCGGCAGAACCTCTCCGCGTGGGTGCCGCTGCTGCCGCCGGACGCGGTGCTCGTCAGCCTGATGAAGGGCGTCGAGATCGGCACGTCCCGGCGGATGTCGGAGGTCATCTGCGAGGTCGCGGACGTGCCCGAGGAGCGCGTCGCCGTGTTCTGCGGCCCCAACCTGGCCCGCGAAGTGGCGGGCGGGGAGCCCGGCGCGGCCGTCGCCGCCTGCGCGAACGAGGACGCCGCGCGACGCCTCCAGGCGGCGACGATGACGCCGTACTTCCGCGTCTACACCACCACCGACGTGGTCGGCTGCGAGCTGGGCGGCGCGGTGAAGAACATCGTCGCGCTGTGCGTGGGCATGTCGGTCGGGCTCGGGTTCGGCGCCAGCACGCAGGCGCTGCTGATGACCCGCGGGCTCGCCGAGATCGCCCGGCTCGGCGCCGCGCTCGGCGCCGACGAGCACACCTTCGCCGGGCTCGCCGGGATGGGCGACCTCGTCGGGACGTGCATGTCGCCGCTGTCGCGCAACCGCACGTTCGGCGAGAACCTGGGCCGCGGCATGACGCTGGACGAGGTCGTCGCCGTCACCAAGCAGACCGCGGAGGGCGTCAAGTCGTCCGAGGCGGTGCTGGAGCTGGCCCGCAAGCACAACGTCGAGATGCCGATCACCGAGGCCGTCACCGCCGTCCTGCACCACGGCATGCCGATCAAGGAGGCGGCGATCTCGCTGATCTCCCGGTCCCCGAAGCCGGAACGGTACGGGGTCTGACATGATCGCCGCGCCCGGGCGCTCGTGGCCGATCCCGGCTGATCAACGGTAGGGTCGGGCCTCATGTCCCAGGCTTCAAAGATCCGCGTGGCCGTGGTCTTCGGCGGTCGCAGCTCCGAGCACGCGATCTCCTGCGTCACCGCGGGGGCCGTCATGGCCGCCATCGACCGGGACCGGTACGAGGTGGTGCCGATCGGCATCGCCCGCGACGGCCGCTGGGTGCTGCCGCCCGGCGACCTGCGGCTCGCGATCGAGGACGGCCGGCTGCCCGAGGTGCCCGGGTCCGGCGGCGTCCTCGCGCTGCCGTTCGACCCCGACAGCCGCGGCCTGATGGTCGTCGAGCAGGGCAAGGTCCCCGAACGGCTCGGCGACGTCGACGTCGTCCTGCCGCTGCTGCACGGCCCCTACGGCGAGGACGGCACCATCCAGGGCCTCCTCGACCTGGCGGGCGTCCGGTACGTCGGGGCCGGGGTCCTGGCCAGCGCGGTCGGCATGGACAAGGGGTTCATGAAGCTCGTCTGGCAGGCGCAGGACCTGCCCGTCGGCCCGTACGTCCTGGTCGGCGACCGGGAGTGGCGGCGCGAGCGCAAGCGCAAGATAGACGAGATCAAGGAGCTGGGCCTCCGGGACGGGCGGCCCGTGTTCGTCAAGCCGTCCCGCGCCGGGTCCAGCATGGGCATCAGCCGCGTCACCGACGAGGCCGGCCTGGAGGCCGCCGTGGACGCGGCCCGCGAGCACGACCCGAAGGTCATCGTGGAGGCCGCCATCGACGGCCGCGAGATCGAGTGCGGCGTGCTGCAGGGCCTCGACGACGGCCCCGCCGAGGCGAGCCTGCCCGCCGAGGTGCTGATGGCGGGCGGCCACGACTTCTACGACTTCGAGACCAAGTACCTCGACGGCGCCACCAGCATGGCCATCCCGCCGGACCTGCCGCCCGCCGCGATCGAGGAGGTCCGCCGCCTCGCCGTCCGCGCGTTCGACGCCCTCGACTGCGAGGGGCTCGCCCGCGTCGACTTCTTCCACACGCCGGACGGCCGCTGGATCCTCAACGAGATCAACACCATGCCCGGCTTCACGCCCGCGTCGGCGTTCCCGCAGATGTGGGCCGCGACCGGCCTCGACTACCCGGCGCTGGTCGACCGCCTGATCCAGACGGCCCTGCACCGCCCGACCGGTCTGCGCTAGCCGCTCGGCGACCGGCCTGCGCTAGTCGAAGGCGAGCCAGGCGCGTTCCTTCAGGTCGGCGATGCCCGTCGCGCGGGCGCCGGCGTCGGAGATCGTCCAGAGCGTGTCGCCCACGATCAGCGACCGCCGGATCGACCGCCCGTACCCGTCGTCCTCCGGATGGGTCACGGCGCCCAGCCGGCGCACCTTGTCACCCTCGACCTTGAGGACGATGGCCTCACCGCCACCGTCCCGCTGGTCGGTTGCGGGGATGACCGTGAGACCCGTCGCGGGCCAGTACAGGAACGCGTGCGGCTCGAACTCGGCGGCGGCGTTGGCCCCCGGAAGCCGATAGACGTCGAGCCGCCGCGGAGCGGACTTCACGTCGAAGAGCGAGACCTGCAGCCCGAGCCTCCGCCCGGACGTGTCGGCGTCCTGCCCGACGCCGAGGAGCCGTCCGTCGCCGACCGGATGCAGGTAGGCGGAGTAGCCGGGGATCTTCAGCTCGCCGGTGCGGCGGGGCCGGCGCGGGTCGGCCAGGTCGAGCACGTACAGCGGGTCGACCTGCCGGAACGTGACGACGTACGCGGCCGGGCCGATGAACCGGACGGAGTAGATCCGCTCGCCCTTGCCGAGGCCGTCGACGCGTCCGATCTCGTCGAGCCGGTCGCCGCGCCGCGCCAGCACGTACACCGCGCTCTGCGACGACCGGTCGCCCGGGTCGAACCGGCTGGTGGTCGTGGCCAGCCGCAGGTTCCCGCCGTGCTCCGACATCGAGTACTGGTTGAGCAGGTCGCCCTTCACCGAGCCGGACGCCACATAGCGGGGACGCCCCTTGCCGCCGACGTCGAACTTGTAGACATCGGTGCGCTGCTCGGGAGGCTTGGCCGACGACCTTCTCGGCATCGGGACGAACGGCTGCGGGGGAGTGCCGGTGACGTAGAGGCTCTTCCCGTTGCCGTAGACGGTCGACCCCTCGGCGGTGACGGCGATGGCCTGCGGATCGCCCAGCCCCTGCGCCAGATCGAACGTCAGAACGCTCAGCATGGACGACCCGGCATACGACGCCGGACGGCTGACCTGGTCACAGGGCGGCTGGTACTTCTTCCCGGCGCCGCCGTTCCCAGCGTCCACCTGGAACGAGGGCAGCCAGGCGTCGAGCGGCGCCTTCATCACGGCCGCCCGGTTCGCCTTGACGGCCTCGTCCTCATCCTTCCGGCGATCGGTCCGGCCGTCGCCGCTCCACGGGTCCCGGGTCGGGAAGTCGATCCGCGGCCTGGACCGCATCACGACCCGCACCGTGGAGCCGCTCTGCCGCGCGTCCATGTAGTCGGCCTCGGTCGTCATCGTCCCGACGACCTTCGGTGCGCCGGAGATGTCGATCAGCGTCAACCGCGTCGACGACGCAGGCCGGGCCGGCTTGGCCGAGCTCTCCATCCCCGGCATCGACGGCCGCCCGTACGGGATCATCATCGTGCGCTGCGTCATCACGAGCACGCGGTCACCGCTCAGCAGCATCTGGCCGCCGCCGTCCGGGCCGAAACCCCGCGGGCCGGGGATGTCGAGCGTGTGGGTGATCTTGCGGGTGGCGGGGTCGATGACCTGGAGCTCGCCGTCCGCGAGCGTCACGATCCGGCGCCCGTCGGTCTTGACGAGGTCGGGCTCGTCCGCGCCCGCCTCATGGGAGTTGGTCGTGGAGTGCTGCGGAGGCGCACCCTGCCCGCCGCCGGGCGCCTGGGCGGCCTGCGGCCCCTTCCGCGTGGCGGTGTCACCCTCGGGCACCGCGAACATCGGGGACCCGTCGCTCAGCCCGTAGGGCCCGACCTTGCCGGCCGTCGCCTTGCGCAGGCCGTCCAGGAGGGCGTCGCACCCGTCGTAGGCCACGAGCCGCATCGGCGGCGCTGGAAGCGGCGGGTCATCGGGGCCGGACGACCCGCTGCAGCCGGTGGACCCGGCGAGCACCGCTACGGTCGCGACCGACACGAAGGAGCGTCCACGCATTGACATTGGACGCCCGCCGCGCCCCTCAGGTTCCCCCCGGATACCGACTTTTCGCCATACCGCCACCGCCGGCTGAGGCTTCGGAGCCGAGAGGAAAGGTGCCGTGCCCGGACGGGGTGTCCGGGCACGGCGTGGTCGTTCAGCGGATGCTCGCGGTCGGTTCTTCGGTCTTCTGGGGTTGCGGGGCCGGGCGGGTTCGGTGGGTGAGGAATGCCAGCGCGGCTCCGGCCAGGGCGATGATCGCGGCGCCGGTGAAGGCGGCCTGGAAGCCGTCCGTGAGGATGGGCAGGTCGCCCAGCCTGTCGGCGCCCTGCGACGTGGCGACCGCGGTCATGGCGGCGAGGCCGATCGCGGAGCCGACCTGGTAGGTGGTGTTGACGATGCCGGAGGCCAGGCCGCCCTGCTCCGGTGCGACGGACCCGATGGCGGCCATCGTCGCCGGGATGAAGACCAGCGACATTCCGACGGCGGAGACCAGCGAGCCGGGCAGGACGTCCGCGGCGAACGACCCCCCGGGGCTCACGGTGGAGAGCATCGCCAGCCCGGCGGCGAGGACGACCAGGCCCGTGACGATGAGCGGCTTGGTGCCGAAGCGGGTGATGAGCCGTCCGGTGACGCCGACCATCAGCACCGTCATCAGCGCCGTCATCGGAAGCAGGGCCGCGCCGCTGGGGAACGCCCCGTAGCCGAGGACCTGCTGCAGGTAGAGGTTCAGGAAGTACCACATCGGGATCCACACGGCGCCGAGGACGATCATCGACGCGTTCGCGGCGGCGAGGTTCGGCGTCCGCCAGATCGACAGCGGCATCAGCGGGGAGCGCAGCAGCCGCTGGATCCCCGTGAAGGCCGCCAGCAGCAGGACGGCGCCGCCCAGCTGGAGCACGGTGGCGGGGGCGTCCCAGCCGCGCTCGGGCGCCTGGACGATCGCGTAGACGGCGAGGCCGAGACCGGCGGTGACCGCGAGCGCGCCGAGGACGTCCAGGCCCGTGCGGCGTCCCGGGACGGGCGGCAGCAGCGACGGGACCAGCGCCAGCGTGGCCAGGCCGATCGGGACGTAGATGATGAAGATCCACGGCCAGCTCAGCCATTCGGTGATGACGCCGCCGAGGAAGACGCCCGCGGTGCCGCCGGCCGGGGCCGCG
This sequence comes from Actinomadura sp. KC216, assembly GCF_004348535.1. GTDB lineage: Bacteria > Actinomycetota > Actinomycetes > Streptosporangiales > Streptosporangiaceae > Spirillospora. Next base: position 6,349 of record NZ_SMJX01000122.1, on the reverse strand, counting down.
GCGCCGTAGAACGCCATCGCCTTGGCCAGCTCCCTCGGACGCGCCGAGAAGAGGACCATGAGGAGCGTGAGCGCGGCGGGCGCGATCAGCGCGGAGCCGACGCCCTGGACGGCGCGTCCGGTGAGCTCCGCGGCGGTGCCGTCGGCGGCCGCCGCGATCACCGAGCCGGCGATCAGCACGGCCCATCCGGCGGCGAAGACGCGGCGGGCGCCGAGCAGGTCCGACAGCTTGCCGCCGAGGAGCAGCAGGCCGCCGAACGCGACGACGTAGGCGTTGAAGACCCACTGCAGCCCGCCCTGGCTGAAGCCGAGGTCGCGCTGCATGTCGGGGAGGGCCACGCCGATGATCGAGGTGTCCATGATGACCATGAACTGCGCGGTGGCGAGCACGGCCAGCGCCCACCAGCGCCGAGGGTCCGGAGACATGGGACGTCCAATCGTCGAGGTCGAATACCCCTAGGGGGTACTTATCAGCGACGGTAACATATACCCCCAAGGGGTGTATTCCCGGGTAGGGGCGCCGATGGCGCGCCGGTCGGGCTTCGGCGGCGGGAAGCGGCCGGATGTGCCAGGCTTGGGGGGCTGTAATCCACCCCGAGGAGAATGTCCGTGTCGCATGGCGACCTGCCGGAACGCATCGGCCCGTACCGGGTCGTGGACCGGCTCGGCGAGGGCGGGATGGGCACGGTGTACGCCGGGCTCGACGGGTCGGGACGCAAGGTCGCCATCAAGGTGATCCGGCGCGAGTTCGCCGCCGACCGGCAGTACCGCGCGCGGTTCGAGGCGGAGGTCGCGGCGGCGCAGCGGGTCCGGCCGTTCTGCACGGCGCCCGTCCTGGACGCCGACCCCGGCGCCGACCCGCCCTACCTGGTCACCGAGTTCGTGAACGGGCCGAGCCTGGACGCGGCCGTGGCCGCGGACGGCGCGCTGCGCGGCGCCGACCTGGAGGCCGTCGCGGTCGGGATCGCGACCGCGCTGACCGCCATCCACGACGCCGGCGTCGTCCACCGCGACCTGAAGCCCGCCAACGTGGTGCTGTCCACCTTCGGCCCGCGGGTCATCGACTTCGGCATCGCCCGCTCCCTGGACGGGACGCGCCTCACCGCGACCGGCGGCATCGTCGGCACGCCCGCGTTCATGGCCCCCGAGCAGCTCGACGGGCGCGGCGCGACACCGGCGTCCGACGTGTTCGCCTGGGGCGCGACCGTGGCGTTCGCCGCGCGCGGCGGCCCGTGCTTCGGCGGCACCTCGATCCCGGCGATCATCCACCAGATCATCAGCGGCGACCCGGACCTGAGCGGGCTGGACGGCTCGCTCCTCGACGCCGTCCGCTCGGCGCTCGCCAAGGACCCGGCGCGGCGCCCGTCCGCCCAGTCCCTCCTGGACGGGCTCATCTCCAGCGGCGTCCGGCAGCCCGCGCCGACCGGCGACCACCCCCGCCCACAGCGCCCCGCGCAGCACCAGACGCAGCCACGCGTCCAGCAGCAGACGCAAGGGTCCGTCCAGACTCCGCCGCCGGCGCTCGCCGTGGGGGAGGCGGAGGCGCTGGTCGAGCGGCAGTACCGGCAGGCCGCCCAGGCCGGTGACCCGGCCGCGATGCGCAACCTCGCCATGCTGCTGCACGGGCAGGGCCGCACGGCCGAGGCGGAGACGTGGAGCCGGTACGCCGACGCGATCGCCGCCCGCGGCGCCGCCTACCGGCGGCCCGAGGGCTACACCGGCTACCCGACGCCGCCGCCGTCCGGCCACCAGTACCAGGTCGCCGCGCACCATCCGCAGGCCGCGCATCACCCGCAGGCAGCGCATAATCCGCACGCCAAACCGCCCATGAACAGCCTCGCGATCTACGCGGTGTCCATGGGCGCGGTCGGGCTGATCACCTGCGGGCTCCCGTCCATTCCGGCGATCATCGCGGGGCACATGGCGTGGGCGCGGCTGCGGCGCTCCGGCGAGCGCGGGATGGGGCTCGCGGTGACCGGGATCGCGCTCGGCTGGGTCATGGTCGCCTTCTGGGCGCTCGTCGCCTTCGGCGCGGCCCTCCCGGACGAGACCTGACCCGCCGGAAAATGCGTTGCGGCGGTTTCCGGGCCGCTGGCACTGTGGACGACGTCAGCCCGTCCAAGACACGAGGCTTCTGAGAGGAGGACCGGCCATGGCTCTTGAGCAGTATCGACTTCGACTGCCCTCGGCGTCGCACGCCCGCCCCGGCCGGTATCCCGTCTCCTGACGACCCCCCGGTTGAGCCGCCGCGAGTGACGCCACCTCGCGAATCTTCTCGCGGCTCTACTCCAACAGGCAGAGAGGCCACTCTCAGGAAGTGGACGTTCCGGGTTCGACTCCCGGGAGCCGCACGCATGCCTCCGTAGTCCAACGGCAGAGACGGCAGCATGAGGTGCTGTGCGATGGGGGTTCGAATCCCTCCGGAGGTACGACGTGGCCGCATGGCGGTCGCGTGACGCGGGCCGTGGTGGCCCGTTGCCCGAGGCGGCGCCGACGTTCGGAGAGTCGGGTCCGGCTGTAACCCGGTTGCCCTCGCGCTGAGTGGGTTCGAATCCCACCCGCCTCACCGCGAACTCGCTCGGTTTCACGGTCGGACCTGGGGGAACCCATCGCGCATGCGCGGGGTCACCACGCGATGACGGGGGGCGAGCATGGGGTCTTGGCGAGGGCGCGCGGCCGGGGCGCTCATCCTGATGCTCTGCGCCGTGGCGTGCGGCGGCGGCAAGGACGAGGCGTCGCTAGCGACCACGCCGCTGCCGATGCAGCCGAGCGGCCTGGCCGTCGGCGGCGACGTCCAGCCCCAGGCGACGGACGTCGCGCAGACCCGCATCTCCGACGCGCAGCTGCAGGAGATCGCGGCGGCGTGCCGGGAGGCCGTCGAGATCACTGACGCGAGCGGCGACGCGTGCGCCCGGTCCATCAAGGAGCAGTTCAAGAACCGGCGGCCGTGCCGTCCGGACTCGCCCTGCATGATCGCGCACGAGACGAGTTCCAACCCGGCCGGGATCGTCGAGATCAAGGACAGCTCCAGGTGCGGCGGCGGGCAGGGGAACGTGTGCCTGCGGGTCGGCGTGAAGACCAGGACGGAGTTCTTCGACGTCGCCGCGACGCCCCCGCCCGAATCCGCGACCGGCGACGAGTCGCCGCCCGAGGGAACGGCGTCGCCGGATGGTGAGTCGCCCACGCCCGAGGGGCCGAGCGGCGGGTCAGAGATCACTCCCGACCCCCAACCGGACAGCCCGGAGGACGCCCCGCCCGAAGAGGACGACGGCCCGGGCCCCGCGGGATCCTGACCGATGTCCGAAGAGCCCACCGGGGCGCGCGCCGAAGCGCCCGACCGAGAACCGCCCGATACGGGGGCGGCGCCGGACGGTGGGCAGCGGGCGATCGGCCAGCTCGTCGAGATCGCCGGGCGGGTGCTCGCGTCCACCGGTGTGCTGACGGCGATCCTCTACTACTTCGGCTACGTGCGCGAGCGGGCCCTCTTCTCCTACTTCGGGATCGATCTCGGCACGGTCGGCTTCACGACGACGGACTACCTCGTGGTGAGCGCGGGCCCGGTGTTCTCCCCGCTGGCGTCGGTGATGGTGTTCGGCGTCGGCGCGCTCGTCGCCCATCACCTGCTCGTCCATCTGCTGCGCGGCGCGTCCCACCGGATGCGGGTGCTCGTGTGCCTGCTGCTCACGGCCCTGGCCTTCACCCTGCTCACGATCGGCGCCGTCAGCCTGCACCGGCACGCCGACGACGCGGTCAGCGGCCCCTACCTGTCGCCCGCGGCACTCGGCGGCGGGACCCTCCTGCTGGAGTACGTCGCCGAGGCCGCGACGCGCTACGGGGTGGCGCGGGGCGGATGGTCGGAGATCCTCGCCTCGACCCGTCCCGTCCGGCGGCTGATGCTCATCGCGCTCGCCCTGATCGCGGCCTTCTGGGCGACGGCCAACGCGGCGCAGGAGCACGGCATCGACGCGGCCCGCGCCATCGAGCTGTCGCTGCCCACCAGCCCGCAGGCGGTCGTCTACTCCCGGCAGCGCCTGCACATCACCGGATCCGGGGTCGCCGTCCTGCGGCTGGACGCCAAGGACGCCGCGTTCAGCTACCGCTACAACGGCCTGCGCACGCTCGCGCACGAGGGGGGCCGCTGGTTCCTGCTCCCCGTGGGCTGGACGCGCCACAACGGCGCGACGGTCATCCTGCTCCCCGACTCCACCAAGGACATCCGCGTCGACCTGGCGCCCTGACGACCCAGGACCGGGACCGGGGCGGCGAGATCAGATCTGGCCTTCGGGCTTCTGCGGGATCGTCGCCTCGATCACCGGGCCGAGCTCGATGAGGACGTCCCCGGCCGGGTTGTACTTGGGCGGGACGGTCACCTCGACGTACGCCTGGCGCGCGACGGCGGTGAACGTGACCGGACGGTCCACGGGCTGCCCGAACCAGTCGATCCGGTTGATCGTCACGAGCTGGGACGTGGGGTACAGCGTCGCGGGACGCGGCACGCCGCAGCGCAGCGCGATCGGCGGCGAACCCCAGGCGGCGGTCAGCGGTGAGCCGGGGGAGGTGTCGCGGCGCTGCTGCCCGTGCAGCTTCTCGGGGAGCCGCAGCCCCGCGCACAGGCGGCGGGTGGCGGCGTCCGGCTGCGGCACGGGCACCTGGACCGCCCCGTCGCCGCACGCGGCGAGCACCAGCGCCAGCCCGGCGGCCAGGAGGGGCGCGAGCCTAGATGTGGACAATCGGGCAGGTGAGAGTGCGGGTGATGCCCTCGACCGCCTGGATCTGGGCGACGACGAGCTTGCCGAGCTCGTCGACATTGCGCGCCTCCGCTCGGACGATCACGTCGTACGGTCCCGTGACGTCCTCCGCCAGCGTGACGCCCGTGATGCCGGATATGTGGCTTGCCACCTCGGCCGCCTTGCCGACTTCGGTCTGGATGAGGATGTAGGCCTGCACCATCACGTCCTCCCCGGGCGGAGAATCAACCGTCGGACGGTTCACCGTATCGTGTTACGCGCCGCCGCGCGTGGCCGGGGGCGGGCGCGTCCCGGGCGGCCGCGAACGGGACGGCCGGAACACGCGGGGAACACGGGGAGACACCGGGGGAACGGCGCGGATGGGGCGGATGGGCACGATCGGGGACGCGGGCGAGTTCGGGCTGATCGCCCGGCTGACGCGGCGGCTCCCGCAGGGGCCGGACGTGCGGCTCGGCCCCGGCGACGACGCGGCCGTGGTCGCCGCGCCGGACGGGCGTGTCGTGGCCACCACCGACCTTCTCGTGGAGGGCCGGCACTTCCGCCGCGACTGGTCGGGCCCGTACGACATCGGCCGCAAGGCCGCCGCGCAGAACCTCGCCGACGTCGTCGCGATGGGCGCCCGGCCCACGGCGCTGCTCGTCGGGTTCGCCGCCCCACCCGACACCGAGGCGGAATGGGCCGAACGGCTCTACGACGGGCTCGCCGACGAGTGCCGCGCGGCGGGAGCGTCCGTCGCGGGAGGCGATGTGGTCGGCGCGCCCGCCGTCATGCTCGCGGTCACCGCGCTCGGCGATCTGGGCGGCGCGGCGCCGCTCACCCGGTCCGGGGCGCGTCCGGGCGACGTCGTGGCCGTCAGGGGGCGGCTCGGCCACGCCGCCGCCGGGCTCGCGCTCCTCACCGAAGGACGCGACGGCCCCGCCGAGCTGATCGCTGCGCACCGCCGTCCGGAACCCCCGTACACGGCGGGGGAGGAGGCCCGCTCGCACGGCGCCACGGCGCTGCTGGACGTGAGCGACGGGCTCGTCCAGGACCTCGGGCACATCGCGGACGGGAGCGGCGTCCGGATCGAGATCGACTCGTCCGCCGTCCCCGTCGCGGAGATCCTCGGCCCGGACGGGCTGCGGCACGCGCTCACCGGAGGCGAGGACCACGCCTTCGCCGGAACCTTCCCGCCGGACGCCGTCCTGCCGCCGTCCTGGACGGTGATCGGACGCGCCCGCGAGGGGGCGGGAGTGCGCGTGGACGGCCGCGAGCCGCCGTCCGGCGCGTGGGATCATTTCCCGGCGTGAGACGCCGGGCACGGAGCGAGACCGCCCGTGCGGGTTAGGGCATCCTGTAGGCACGGTTGGTGCGGGTTTGGTATACATCCTCTGATCGAAGAGGGATGGGATGGGACGACACACCAGGCGCGAAGAACCGGACGACGAACCCGTACCGGACGCCACCGCGTCCCAGGGTGCGTACTACGGCGCTCCGCCGGGCACGTCCTTCGACGCCTTCTCCGGGCCGACCGACGACCGCGTCTACGTCTCGCCGCACGACCGGATCTCGACCGGCCCGCCGCCCGACACGGACCATCGCACGCACGGCCCGCCCCCGGAC
>NZ_SMJX01000121.1 GCF_004348535.1 Actinomadura sp. KC216 | reverse complement strand
ACGACAGGCCGGCCGGGCCGCTGCGGGTGCGGGGCATCCCCGACCCCAGGCTGTCGGGCGAGGTCGCGGCGCTGCGGCTGCTGCGCGACGGGGCGTCGCCGGACGAGGCCCGCGAAGCCCTCGCCGCGGCGCCCGAGGGCGTCGAGCCGGAAAGCCTGTACGCGCGGTACCCGGACGTGGTGCTCACCCCGTCCGACCGGATCGGATGCTACGACGCCGTGTTCGGCGGCGGCGCCGCCAGCCTTCCGGCCGCGCCGGGACGCGTCCCCGCGTCCTACGCCAACAACCCGGTCGCAGCCCGCGACCACGGCGTGCTGGCGGCGCGGGTCAGGGAGTCGCTCAAGGGGCGGCTGCCCGGCTACATGGTGCCGAGCGTGATCATGACGGTGGACGCGCTGCCGCTGACCGTGAACGGCAAGCTCGACCGGCGCGCCCTCCCCGACCCCGGCGGGAACGGCCCGCGCCGCGCGGGACGGCCGCCGCGCACGCCCGTCGAACGGGTCCTGTGCACGCTGTTCGCCGAGATCCTGGACGCCCCGGGCGTGGGCGTCGACGACGGCTTCTTCGACCTCGGCGGCCACTCGCTGCTCGCGACGCGGCTCGTCGGCCGCGTCCGCGCGGCGCTCGGCGCGGAGCTGGCGATCCGCGAGCTGTTCGAGGCGCCGACCGTCGCGGAGCTGGCCGAACGCGTGCACCGGAGTGCCGCCGCGCGGGAACGGCCCGTCCTGGAACCGAGGGAGCGGCCCGAGCGGATCCCGCTGTCGTCCGCGCAGGCCCGCCTGTGGATGCTCGACCAGATGCTCGCCGAGGACGACGGGCCGCGCGGCGCCTACCATCTGCCGCTCGCCGTCCGGCTGCGCGGCGACCTCGACCTCGCCGCGCTCGAGGCGGCGATCGGCGACGTCGTCGCCCGGCACGAGAGCCTGCGGACCGTCTTCGGCGAGCACGACGGCGTCCCCTACCAGCGGATCCTGCCCACGCACGAGGCGCGCCCCGTCCTGGAGGTCGCGACCTGCGCGCCCGAGGACGTCATCGCCCGGCCGTTCGACCTCGCCAAGGACATCCCGCTGCGCGTCGCGGTGTTCCCCGAAGGGGAGCGGCGGCACCTGCTGCTCGCCGTGTTCCACCACATCGCGTTCGACGAGTGGTCGTTCGGGCCGTTCGCGCGCGACGTCGCCGAGGCGTACACGGCGCGGCTGGACGGCCGCGCCCCCGGCTGGGAGCCGCCGCCCGTCCAGTACGCCGACCACGCCCTCTGGCAGCGCGAGCTGCTCGGCGACCCGCTCGACCCCGGCAGCGTCCACGCCCGGCAGCTCGACCACTGGGCGCGGGCCCTCGCCGACCTCCCCGAGGAGATCCCGCTGCCCGCGGACCGGCCGCGTCCCGGCACCGCCGGGCAGCGCGGCGGAACGCTGACCGCCGACTTCCCGCCCGGCCTCACGCGGCGGCTGCGCCAGGTCGCGCGCGACGCGAACGCCAGCATGTTCATGGTCTGCCAGTCCGCCGTCGTCGCGCTGCTGCACCGCGCGGGCGCGGGCGACGACATCCCGCTCGGCAGCCCCGTCGCCGGGCGCACCGAGGAGGCCACCCGGGACCTCGTCGGCTTCTTCGTCAACACGCTCGTGCTGCGCGCCGACGTGTCCGGCGACCCCGCGTTCGGCGAGCTGCTCGGCCGCGTCCGGGAGGCCGACCTCGCCGGGCTCGCCAACCAGGACCTGCCGTTCGAGGCGGTCGTCGAGGCGCTGCGCCCGCGCCGCGTGCCCGGCCGCAACCCGCTGTTCCAGGTGATGGTCGGCTACGAGAACCAGGGCGCCGGGGACGTGCGCTTCCCCGGGCTGGAGCAGCGGGAGGCGCTGTTCGGGCCGGGCGCGGCGAAGTTCGACATCGACTTCATCTTCCGCGAGGGCGCGGACGATCTGCGGCTGATCGTCGACTACTCCGCCGACATGTTCGACGAGGGCACGGTCGCCGCGCTGGCCGAGGGGCTCATCGCGCTGCTGGACGCCGTCGCCGCCGACCCCGGCGTGAAGGTCGGCGCCCTGCCCGCCCCGCGCACGCCCGCCGCCCGGACGGCGACGGCCCCGGGCCCGGACGGGACCGCGGCGCGCGACGGCGGCGGCGACGACCGGGAGGCGGTCCTGTGCCGCATCTTCGCCGAAGAACTCGGCGTGCCCGAGGTCGGCCCGGACGACGATTTCTTCGATCTCGGCGGCCATTCGCTGCTCGCGATGAAACTCGTCCGGCGGATCAGAAAGGAGCCCGGCTGCGAATCCGTGAAGATCGCGGCCCTGCTGACAGCGCCGACAGTGAGGGGGCTCATACAGGCGCACCCATTGCGCAGTTAGGTGAGCCTAACCTAAGATTTCGGTCGATAAACCCCCTGGAATTCTGGAAGGACACCGGTCCTCAATGCGCACCTTTATGCGGCGAATGGCGGTCACCGCCGCGCTCGTCCTGAGCATCGGCATGGCCGCCGCGTGCGGCGACGGCGAACCCGCGGACGACGCCTCGGGCGCCAAGGCGGGGGCCGGGGCGTTCCCGGTCACGATCACCCACAAGCTCGGCACCGCGAAGATCGAGTCCGCGCCGAAGCGGATCGTCGCCCTCGGCGAGATCGACCAGGACGCGCTGCTCGCCCTCGGCGTCAAGCCCGTCGCCATGGCGGAGCTGACCGGCATCCAGCCCGACGGCCTCACCCCCTGGACCGCTCCGAAGCTGACCGGTGAGAAGCCCAAGCTGCTCAAGGCCGGAGAGGCCGGGTTCAACCTGGAGGAGGTCGCGGCGCTGCGCCCCGACCTCATCCTCGCCGCCGGCGACTACTACATCGACAAGGGCTACGACAAGCTCTCCAAGCTCGCCCCGACCGTCGCCTACCAGTCCGGGCCCGCCGAGGACACCTGGCAGCAGATCACCCTCCAGGTCGCCAAGGCCGTCGGCCGCGCCGAGGCCGGGACGGCGCTCGTCGCCGACGTCGAGAAGAAGATCGCCGCGGTCAAGTCCGCGCACCCCGAGCTCAACGGCACCGGGTTCGCGTTCACCAGCGTGTTCCCGAACGGGAACATCGGCGTGATGAAGGCCCCCACCGACACCAGCGTCAAGCTGCTCAGCCAGTTCGGCATGGTCCTGCCCGAGTCCCTGAAGAAGCTGCCCGGCGAGGGCTTCGCCGCGGAGCTGAGCATGGAGAAGGTCTCCGTCCTGGACGTGGACGTCCTGCTCAGCCACTACAACGACGACCCGGCCACGCAGAAGAAGATCGAGGGGAACAAGCTGTTCGCCGACCTCGCCGTCGTCAAGCGCGGCTCGTACGTGGCGCTCGACCTGAAGTCGTTCTGGCCGCTGCGCACCCCGACCCCGCTGGCCGTCCCGTACGTCATCGACCAGGTCGTGCCGAAGATCGCCAAGGCCGCCGCGACGGCGAAGTCCGCCTGAGGCACGCCAGATGCCGGAGGAGCGCATGCAGACCCCCGTCCATGACGTGGTGGGCATCGGGTTCGGCCCGTCCAACCTGGCGCTCGCCGTCGCGCTCGACGAAGCGGCCCGCGCCTCCCGCACCGCCCGCGCCAACGGCGCGGGCGGCGCGGGAGGCGGGGACGGCGCGGCCGCGGACGCCGTGTTCTTCGAGAAGCAGCCGGAGTTCGGCTGGCACCGGGGCATGCTCATCGACGGCGCCACCATGCAGGTCCACTTCCTCAAGGACCTGGTGACGCTGCGCAACCCCGCCAGCCCGTACTCGTTCCTGGCGTACCTGCACGCCAGGGGCCGCCTCGTCGACTTCGTCAACCACAAGACGATGTTCCCGACACGGGTGGAGTTCCACGACTACCTCGAATGGACGGCGGCCGCGTTCGCCGACCGGGTCCGCTACCGCTCCGAAGTGGTCGCCCTGCGCCCGCACGACGACGACACCCTCGAAGTCGTCGTGCGGCGCGACGACGAGCTGGAGACGCACCTGACCCGCAACGCCGTCATCGGCGCCGGGCTGGAGCCCGTCCTGCCGGAGGGCGTCCGGTCCGGCGAGCGGATCTGGCACACCGAGGACCTGCTCACCCGCCTCGCCGAACGGCCGGGCTGGACCCCGAGGCGGCTCATCGTCGTCGGCGCCGGGCAGAGCGCCGCCGAGGCCGTCGAGTACCTGCACCGCACGTTCGCGGACGCCGAGGTCTGCGCCGTGTTCACCCGCTACGGGTACTCGCCCGCCGACGACAGCTCGTTCGCCAACCGCATCTTCGACCCCGAGGCCGTCGACCACTACTACGCCGCCCCCGACGACGTGAAGCGGATGCTGTTCGACTACTCGCGCAACACCAACTACTCCGTCGTGGACCTCGACCTCATCGACGAGTTGTACCGGCGCTCCTACGCCGAGAAGGTCGCGGGCGCCGAGCGGCTCCGCATCCTCAACGTCTCGCGCATCGCCGACGTCCGGGAGGAGGCCGGGGGAGTGCGGGCGCGGGTCCGGTTCCTGCCGACCGGCGAGGACGCCGACCTGCACGCCGACGCGATCGTCTACGCCACCGGCTACCGCGAGCGCGACCCGTTCGACCTGCTCGGCGAGGCGGCGCCGCACTGCCAGACCGGCCCGGACGGGCGTCCCGTCGTGGAGCGCGACTACCGCGTCGCCACCCACCCGGGCCCGCGCTGGGGCGTCTACCTGCAAGGCGCCACCGAGCACAGCCACGGCATCGCGTCGTCGCTGCTGTCCATGACCGCCGTGCGGACCGGGGAGATCGCCCGCTCCATCGCCCGCCGCTCCGTCCCCGTAGCCCAGGAGGCCTGAGATGACCAACCCGTTCGACGACCCCGACGGCACGTTCCTCGTCCTCGTCAACGACGAGGGCCAGCACTCCCTGTGGCCCGAGTTCGCCGACGTCCCCGCCGGCTGGACGATCACCTTCGGGCCCGCGTCCCGGGCCGAGTGCCTCGACCACGTCACCGCCACCTGGACCGACCTGCGCCCGCGGAGCCTCACCACCTGAGCCACGGGCCGCGCGGAGCGTGCCGCGCACTGGTCCCGCTGAACCCGCGCGGCGGCATCCTCCCAGGTAGACCACTATTACGGCCCGTCGTGTGACATTTCGCGGCGGGCGGGCGCTGTAGGAATTGGGAGCGGAGAGCGACGCCGCCGGCGGGCCGTGCAGGAGGGGGGCCCGCTCGGCGGGGTCGAGCGCGCCGAGCACGTACACCCCGAGCGAGGTGCGAACGTCAACGCAGCCGTTCATGGCGCCAACCCCCGCTCCTCCAATGCGAGTTTGAGCGCCCGCAGGGCGTAGTAGGTCCGGGACTTGACCGTGCCGGGCGGGATGCCCAGCGTCTTCGCCGCCTCCGCGACCGACCGGCCCTTGTAGTAGGTCTCCACCAGCACGGCCCGGTGCGGCGGGCTCAGCCCCGCCAGCGCCTCCGCGACCGTCCAGGACTCCAGGGCCCGGTCGATGTCGTCCGAGCCGGACGCGGTCATCATGACATGCTCGTCGATGCCCGTCTCCGGCGGCCTTGCCTGTTTCGCGCGGTGCGCGTCCACCACGAGGTTGCGCGCGACCGTGAACAGCCACGGCCGGACGGGACGCCCGGCGAGCGCCTCAGGGTGCTTCCATGCGCGCAGGAGCGTCTCCTGGACGACGTCCTCGGCCTGGGTTCGGTCCCCACCGGTCAGCCGCAGGACGTAGCCGAGGAGAGGACCTCCGTGCTCGCTGTACAGGGCGCGCAGCAACCCCTCATCCGCGGTGGGACCCACATCCCTGTCACGTACGCGTTTCCGCACCGGTTCACCAGCGCCGCATCATTTCTGCCGCTGCTGGAGATCGTTCAGCCGGACGTTCTCGGCGGTGGCGCCGACGCGCAGCCCGTCCGGCGTCGGCTCGAGGATGCTGATCCGCGACCCGAGCGGGAGGTCGGCCATCGGGACCGTCCAGGTGAGCTGCCGCTTCACCAGGGCCAGCGGGACCGCCGGGCCGCCGCCCGAGCTCACCGAGATCGGCGAGATCGCGATGCCGCGCGCGGTCGACTTGACCTGGACGATCGCGGTGCTGGAGAGGGGACGGCCGAGGAAGGTGCTCTCGAAGTCGACCTCCAGGTTGTCGCCCTTCGGCCCGATCTTCTTGACCTGCTTCGGCGCCTCCTTCTTGATCACGTCGTAGGGGATGACGGCGGAGGCGGTCGCGGTGCGGGCGGTGACGTTCGCGGCGCTGCCCTGCGTGACCTCCGACAGCGGCGCGCTGACGCCCCGCATGTCGACCTTGACGCCGGTGACGGTGACGCCGCGCTGCGTCCAGTCGTCGATCGTCACCTCGATGTGGTCGTAGTCGCCGCCGAGCGCCTGCGTGATGAACGGGAACCCGTGGATGGTGACGTCGGGCGGCTGCTGCAGGTTGTACTGCGCCGCCACCTGCTCGCCGATCTTGTCCTCGGCGACCCGCACGCCGATCCGGTCGGCGGCGACGACGCCGACGGCCAGGAGGACCAGCAGCGCCAGCAGTACTTTCCGCATGTTTCTCCTTCGGGCTCCGTCATGCGCCCCGTCATGGCAGTCCGCGCACACCATAGTGCGCGGATGCCCTTGAACGGGTCGCACCGGAGAATGACCTCGCAGCCCGAAAAATCACACCACGGTGAGATCAACCGCCCGCGAACGGCGGGAGGACCTCGACCACGGCGCCGTCCGGCAGCACCACGGAATCGTGCGCGCGGGTTCCCACGGGCTCCCCGTCCACGAGGAACGAGCTGCGCTGGACGACCCGCTGGAACTCGCCGCCGCGCCCCTCCTTCGCCAGCGCCGCCGCGACGGCCTCGGCCAGCGTCCCGGCGTCGTACGGCTCCTCATGCGTCCCCGCCGCCGCCTTGGCCGCCGCCCAGTAGCGCATCGTCCCTTTGGCCATGTCCCCAGGGTCTCATTCCCACTCTTGAACAGGTCTGGTCCGGGCCGCTCCGTTGCCGGCCGGACCGCCTTGTATATGCTCATGGGAAGGGATCCGGGCGACGAGGCCATGGAGTTCATCAGCAAGCCCTTCGTGGCCGCCTCGTCCTTGAGCCGCCGGCCGCCGCCGGGGCTGGAGGATGAGCAGCCTGGGTCCTACGTCTTTTTCAGGGACGGGAGGCGGCACGTGAGCAGCTTGCTCGTGCTGACCAACGCGTTAGAGCCCTCCGACGAGATCCTGCCCGCACTCGGCCTCCTGCTGCACTCCACGCGCGTCGCCCCGGCCGAGGCGTCCGCGCTGATCGACGCGCCGCCCGCCGACGTCCTGCTGGTGGACGCGCGCCGCGACCTGGTGCACGCCAAGAGCCTGTGCCGGCTGCTGCGCACCACCGGGCTCGACTGCCCGCTCCTCGCCGTCGTGACGGAGGGCGGCCTCGCGGCGCTCAGCCCCGAATGGGGCCTGGACGACGTGCTGCTGCAGACCGCCGGACCGGCCGAGGTCGAGGCCCGTCTCCGCCTCGCCGTCGGGCGCGCCGCCGATGCCGACGACGACGAGACCCCGGGCGAGATTCGCAGCGGCGACCTCACGATCGACGAGGCCACCTACACGGCACGGCTGCGGGGCCGCGTCCTCGACCTCACGTTCAAGGAGTTCGAGCTGCTGAAGTACCTGGCCCAGCACCCGGGCCGCGTCTTCACCCGCGCCCAGCTCCTCCAGGAGGTCTGGGGCTACGACTACTTCGGCGGCACCCGGACGGTGGACGTCCACGTCCGCCGCCTCCGCGCCAAGCTCGGCGCCGAGTACGAGTCCCTGATCGGCACGGTGCGCAACGTCGGGTACCGCTTCGTCCCCGACCACCGCCCCGGCGACACCGAGGAGAAAAGTCCAGCCAGGGCTTAGCCGAACCGGCCGGTGATGTAGTCCTCGGTGGCCTTCTGCTCGGGGTTGGTGAATATCTTGCTGGTGTCGTCGATCTCGATGAGCTTGCCGGGCTTGCCCGTGCCGGCGATGTTGAAGAAGGCGGTGCGGTCGCTGACGCGGGCGGCCTGCTGCATGTTGTGGGTGACGATGACGATCGTGTACTGGGTCTTCAGCTTGTCGATGAGGTCCTCGATCGCGAGGGTGGAGATGGGGTCGAGCGCGGAGCACGGCTCGTCCATCAGGAGGACCTGGGGCTGGACGGCGATGGCGCGGGCGATGCAGAGGCGCTGCTGCTGCCCGCCGGACAGGCCGGCGCCGGGCTTGCTGAGCCGGTCCTTGACCTCGGTCCACAGGTTGGCGCCGCGCAGGGACTCCTCGACGATCTCGTCCAGGCGGCCTTTGCGGCGGACGCCGTTCAGCTTGAGGCCCGCGGCCACGTTGTCGTAGATCGACATGGTGGGGAACGGGTTGGGCCGCTGGAACACCATGCCGACGACGCGGCGGACGGCGACGGGGTCGACGGACGAGTCGTACAGGTCCTCGTCGTCCAGCATCACCTTGCCCTCGACGCGGGCGCCGGGGATGACCTCGTGCATGCGGTTCAGCGTGCGCAGGAACGTGGACTTCCCGCAGCCCGACGGCCCGATGAACGCCGTCACCGAGCGCGGCTCGACCGTCATCGAGATGTCCTCGATGGCGTGGACGCCGCCGTAGTAGGCGTGCAGCCCCGAGACCTCGATCCGCTTCGCCATGGGGTGGGTGTTCCTTTCCGTTAGTTCAGCGACCCGTGGGCGCGCTGCGCCGGGCGACGAACCGGGCGACCAGGTTGAGCAGCATGATGATCCCGATCAGCACGAGGGCGCCCGTCCAGGCCCGGTCGATCGAGTTCTGGTTGGGGTCGGCGGCCTGCTCCCAGATGAACGTGGGCAGGGACGCCTGCGGCCCGTTGAACGGGTCGTTGTTGATCGCCTTGGTGAAGAAGATGGTGAGCAGCAGCGGCGCGGTCTCGCCCATCACGCGGGCGACGGCGAGCATCACGCCGGTCACGATCCCGGTCATCGCGGTGGGCAGGACGACGAAGCAGACCGTCCGCCAGCGCGGGACGCCGAGCGCGTAGGACGCCTCGCGCAGGTCGTTCGGGACGAGCTTCAGCATCTCCTCGGTGGCCCGCACCACGGTCGGGATCATCAGGATCGTGAGGGCCAGCGACCCGGCGAACCCGGAGAAGTCGAACCCGAACGTCAGCAGCCACAGCGCCAGGACGAACAGGCCCGCGACGATGGACGGGATGCCCGTCATCACGTCCACGGTAAAGCTGATGATCTTGCCGAGGCGGCCGTTCCCGGCGTACTCCACCAGGTAGATGGCGGTCAGCACGGCGATCGGGACGGCGATCAGGCTGGTGATCAGGACCTGCTGCAGCGTCCCGATGATGGCGTGGTAGGCGCCGCCGCCCGGGTCCTTGCCGCTGACCGCGTTCATGGAGAACTGGAAGAACGTGAGGTCGAGCCGCTTGAGGCCGTTGACGAGGACCGTCCACAGCACCGAGAGCAGCGGGATGACCGCCAGCGCGAACGCCAGGTAGACGAGCCCCTGGACGACCCGGTCCTTGACCTTCCGGCCGAGCGAGACCGACGTCAGGCTGGAGCGCCCCCCGGCGGGGCCCTTGGCGGTGGAGACGGCGCTCACACGAACTCCTTCCGGCGCGCGACGACCGCGCGGGCCGCCATGTTGACGACCAGGGTGATCACGAACAGCACGAGCCCGGAGGCGATCAGCGCGCCGCGGCCCGTGGTGGACGCCTCGGCGAAGCTGTTGGCGATATTGGCCGCGAACGTGTTGCCGCCGTTCTCCAGCAGGTGCCAGTTGATCCCGGGCACGAACGTCAGCACCATCGCGACGGCGATCGTCTCGCCCATCGCGCGGCCGAGGCCGAGCATCGAGGCGCCGATCATGCCGGAGCGCCCGTAGGGCAGCACCGACATCCGGATCATCTCCCAGCGGGTGGCGCCGAGCGCCAGCGCGGCCTCCACGTTGGGCTGCGGGACCTGGAGGAACACCTCGCGGGAGATGGACGAGATGATCGGCAGGATCATGATCGCCAGCACGACGGAGGCGGTGAAGATGGAGTTCTTGCCGGGGCTGTCGCCGCCGAACAGCGGGATCCAGCCGAGCACCGCGTTCAGGACCTTGCTGATCCCCTCCATGTGCGTGGACAGGAAGATCAGGCCCCAGAGCCCGTACACGATGCTGGGGACGGCGGCGAGCAGGTCGACGATGTAGCCGAGCCCGGACGCGAGCCGCCGCGGCGAGTAGAACGAGATGAACAGCGCGATCCCGATCGCCACCGGCGTCGCGATGAGCATCGCCAGAAGCGAGGACACCACCGTCCCGAACGCCAGCTGCGCGATGCCGAACTTCGGCGGCGCCGCGTTCGGGTTCCATTCCTCGCTGGTGAGGAAGCTCGCCTCGTTGTCCTGCAGGGCCGGGATCGCCTTCCAGACGAGGAACGCCGCGATCGCGGCGACGATCCCGAGGACGATGATGCCCGAGCCGCGGGCCGCCCCGGCGAAGATCCGGTCACCGGCCCGTCCGGTGCTCATCCGCGAGCCGGTGGCGCGATGCCGGGCCCCGGCCACCGCCTCGGCGCCCGACTGTGCCTGGACGCCGGTCTCGCTGCTCATGGAGGGTCCTCCTTGGATCAGGTCGGCCGGACCCACGCCTGCCCCGCCGCCGAACTCGTCGGCGGCGGGGCCGCGGGTGCCGTCGTCCGCTGTCAGGACAGGGCCTTCACGGACGCCTGGACCTTGGTCAGCACGGTCTGCGGAAGCGGCGCGTAGCCGACGTCGGTCAGGATCTTCTGGCCGGCGTCGGACGAGGTGTAGGTCAGGAACGACTTGACGAACGCGGCCTGCTCGGCGGGCAGCCCCTTCGAGCACGCGATCTCGTAGGTGACCAGGACGATCGGGTAGGCGCCCGGCTCCTTGGTCGTGTAGTCGATCTTCAGCGCGACGTCGTTGCCGGTCCCGACGATCTGCGCCCCGGCGACGGCCTTGGACGCGCTGTCCGGCGACAGCTGGGTGTACTCCCCGGCGCCGTTCTTGACGTGCGCGGTCTGCAGCTTGTTGTTCTCCGCGTACGACATCTCCACGTAGGAGATCGCGCCCGCGGTGCTCTTCACCTGGCTGGTGACGCCGTCGGACTTGGGCGCGCCCTGGCCGGTGGAGTTCGGCCACTTCTTGGCCTTCTCCCACGTCCAGACGTCAGGCGCGGTCTTGTTCAGGTAGTCCGTGAAGTTGTCGGTGGTGCCGGACTCGTCCGACCGGTACACCGGCTTGATCGGCGAGGACGGCAGCTTGGCGCCCTCGTTCTCCTTCGCGATGGCCGGATCGTTCCAGGTCTTGATCTTGCCGGAGAAGACCTTGGCGATCGTGTCGGGCGACAGCTTCAGCCCGTCCACGCCCTGCAGGTTGTAGACGACGGCGACCGGGCCGACGACCATCGGCAGGTTCAGCGCCGGGTTCCCCTGGCAGCGCTTCTGCGCGACGGGGACCTCGTCGGGCTTGAGCGCCGAGTCCGAGCCGGCGAACGCCACCTGACCGCTCGTGAACGCCTGGATCCCCGCGCCCGAGCCGCTCGGGTTGTAGTTGAGGTTGGCGCCCGCGCACTTGCTGGCGTAGACCTTCGTCCACTCCTCGACGGCGTTCTTCTGCGCGCTGGACCCGGCCGCGTTGACGCTGGCCTTGGCGCAGTCGATGTCGCCGGTCGGTGCCTTGCTGGACGACGCCGTCGTGTTGGCGTCGCTCCCGCAGGCGGTGAGGGCCAGTGCCCCCGCGACGACCACGCCGCCGAGGGCGGCGAGTCGGGAACCGTTCTTCACCGGAGGGTCTCCTCTTATATCGTCTCGCGGGACCCCCGGGCCGTTCCTGGTCAGCTCTCCGAGGCGCGGGGTCACCGTCGGATGCGACGCTAGGCAGGCGAGGTGACCAGCCGGTCCGATCCAGGTGAACGGGCGATGAACGCGGACGAGCATCACCGCGAAGAATGCCCCGATTTGCCATGGACGCCGGGTTAACAGCGCAGCTCACGGGCGCAAAGAACGTTCCCAGATCCGGCAACCGAGGTTTAGCTCCCCGAGCACGGGACACCTCCGGCCGCCCCCATCCTGACCAGCACCGTTGAGAGCGGCGGACCACGCCTCCCCGAGAGACGGCACGTAAGCCGCGAGGTGTCAGGTCGCGTACATGACGTCTACGGCGTGGCGGGTGAAGCCCAGGGACTCGTACAGGCGGACGGCAGCCGCGTTCGACTCGTCCACGTACAGCATGAACTGGTCGGCGCCGGTGCCGCGGAGGTGGTGCAGGCCCGCCAGCGTCAGGGCGCGGCCCAGGCCGAGGCCCTGCGCGTCCGGGTCGACGCCGACGACGTAGACCTCGCCGAGGCCGCCGGGGTGGGTCTTCGTCCAGTGGAAGCCGGCGAGGCGGCCGTCGCGCTCGGCGAGGAAGAAGCCGGCCGGGTCGAACCAGCCTTCGGCCTCGCGGTCGCGGAGGTCCTCGATCGTCCAGGCGCCCTGTTCGGGATGGTCGGCGAAGGCGCGGGCGTTCACGTTCAGCCACGCCTTCTCGTCGCGGCCGGGCTCGAAGGTGCGCAGGGTGACACCCCCGGCGAGCCGCGGCTCCGGCAGCGGGCCGGACGCCGGGCGGCGCATCTGGAACAGCGCGCGGACCCGCGCCATGCCCTCGGCGCTCGCCAGCGCGGCGGCGGCCGGCAGGTCGCCGTGGGCCCACACGCGCAGCGGGCCGCCCGCCTGCTCGCGCAGCGCGCGGAGCAGCGCGCGGCCGTGCCCGCGGCGCCGGTGCCCCGGGTGGACGACGAGTTCCCCGGCCGCGGGCTCCTCGTCGGTCGCGGGGTCGAGATGCGCGTACGCCACGATCGTGCCGCCGTCGGAGATCGCCGTCCCGGCCCGCCCGCCGCGCAGCGCGAGCAGCGCATGCTCCGACAGCGGGCCGACGCCGTCGGCGTCCGTCGCGGCTTCGACCAGGGCCAGCACGGCGGCGACCTCGATGCCGGCGTCCAGCACGCGCGTTTCGCTCATGATCGCCACCCTATGTGACGGGCGCCGTGAACCCCCTGATCAAGTTGTCACAGAAACGTCATCGGGCCGCCGGAAAGCGTATGCCGGGCGCGCTTACCGTCCGCAGCATGACTCGACGACGCACCATCCTGGCCTGCGCCGCGGCGGCGCTGACCGTCGTGGGCCTGGCCGCGCAACCGGCGGCGGCGCGCCCCGCCCCGACCGCGTCCGTGCGGCTCCTGGCCCTGAACGACTTCCACGGCAACCTGGAGCCGCCGTCCGGGAGCTCCGGCAGGGCCATCGACGAGAACGGCGACACCGTCCTCGCGGGCGGTGCCGCCTATGTGGCGGCCCACCTCAAGAAGCTGCGGAACCGCGACACGCTCACCGTCGCGCAGGGCGACCTGATCGGGGCCTCGCCGCTGATCTCCGCCGCCTACCACGACGAGCCGTCCGTGCAGTTCCTCGGCGACATCGGCGTCACGGCCTCCGCGGTCGGCAACCACGAGTTCGACGAGGGCTATGCGGAGCTGCTCCGCATCCAGAACGGCGGGTGCCATCCCGTCGACGGCTGCTCCCCCGCCGGGACGTGGCGCGGCGCGAAGTTCGACTACCTCGCGGCGAACGTGCTGAAGAAGAGGAACCAGCGGCCCGCCATGAAGCCGTGGACGATCCGCACCATCAACGGCGTCCGGGTCGGCTTCATCGGCGTCGTCACCAAGACGACCCCCAGCATCGTCACCGCCGAGGGCATCAAGGACCTGGACTTCGTCGACGAGGTCGCCGCCGCGAACCGCGCGGCCCGGGAGCTGAAGCGTCGCCACGTCCGCGCGATGGTGCTGCTCGTCCACGAGGGCGACCAGGTCAAGGACGGTTCGCGGCCGGACGAGTGCGGCGTCCAGCCCGGCGCCGGGTCCCGCATCGCGAAGGACGCCGACCCGGAGATCGACGTCGTCCTTTCCGGGCACAGCCACCAGCAGTACATCTGCTCGGTGCAGGACCCGAACGGCGAGCCCCGGCTGTTCTCGTCGGGTTCCTCCTTCGGACGGGTGATCACCGAGGTGAACCTCAAGGTGAACCGGCGGACCGGTGACATCGTCCGGTCCTCCATGAAGGGCGACAACCACGTCGTCACCCGCGACATCGCGCCCGACCCGGCGACGGAGCGGTTCGTCCAGACGTGGAAGGAGCGCGTCTCCGAGATCGCCGACAAGCCCATCGGCAAGATCACCGCTGATCTGACCCGCGCCCCGTCCCCCGCGGGCGAGACCGCGCTCGGCGACGTGATCGCGGACGCGCAGCTCGCCTCGATGAAGGGCTTCGGCGCGCAGGTCGCGGTGATGAACCCGGGCGGTGTCCGCACCGACCTCACCTACGCGGCGAGCGGCTCGGAGGGCGACGGCGTCGTCACCTACGGCGAGGCGTTCGCCGTCCAGCCGTTCAGCAACGTGATGGGCGTGGTGTCCCTGACCGGCGCGCAGGTCGACGCGCTGCTCGAACAGCAGTGGACGGCGGCGGGCGAGAAGATCCTCCAGCCCTCGGCGAACCTGCACTTCACCATCGACCGCTCCAGGCCCGTCGGCGACCGCGTCTCCGCGATCACCATCGACGGGGCACCGATCGACCCGTCCGCCACCTACAAGGTCGCGGCGAACAACTTCCTCCTGGGCGGCGGTGACGGCTTCCAGGTCTTCACCGAGGGCAAGGACCCGGTCCTGGGCCCCATCGACCTGGACGCCTTCGTCGCCTACTTCACCGCCCAGGGCACCATCGCGCCCCCACCCCTCAACCGGATCTCCGGCAAGTAACCGATGGCCCGCCGCCCCGGAGGGTCGGCGGGCCATCCGCTTACCTGGACCAAGGCCCGGCCAACGGTTACGGGCAGGCACGCGGAGCGAGCTCTGCGAGCGCAGCGGGCCTGCCCGGCGCGCCGCGTCCCCGCAGCGCAGGGAGCGCCAGCGACCGGAGCGAGGAGACCCGTGCCGCGCAGCCGGGGGGTTTGGGGGGTCGCCCCCCCAATAGATCACGCGCCGAAGAAATGGACCACGAAGTAGACGGCGGCGGCTACCGAGGCGGCCATCGGCATGGTGAGGACCCAGGCGGTGATGATGTTGCCGGCGACGCCCCAGCGGACGGCGGAGAGCCGCTTGGTGGCGCCGACGCCCATGATGCAGGACGTGATCGTGTGCGTGGTCGAAATTGGAGCGTGCCAGATGTAGGCGGTCGCGTACAGGATCATCGAGGCGGTCGATTCCGCGGCGAACCCCTTCGGCGGATCCAGCTCGATCACCCTGCGGCCGAGCGTCCGCATGATCCGCCAGCCGCCGGCGTACGTGCCGAGGGACAGGGCGCCGGCGCAGGAGATGATCACCCACAGCGGGACGCTCTTGCCGTCGGAGTGGCCGGTGGTGACAAGCGCCAGGACGATGATGCCCATCGTCTTCTGCGCGTCCTGCAGCCCGTGGCCCAGCGCCATCGACGCCGCCGACAGCGACTGCGCGATGCGGAAGCGGCGGGCGATCCGGCCGGGGTTGGCGCGGCGGAAGATCCACAGGATGGCGACCATCACCAGGTAGGCCAGGCAGAACCCGACGACCGGCGACACCACCATCGGGATGGCGACCTTCTCGACGACCGTGCTCCAGCTCACCGTGGACGCCGACGCGAACCCGGCGCCGACGACCCCGCCGATCAGGGCGTGCGAGGACGAAGAAGGCAGCCCGAAGTACCAGGTGATGAGGTTCCAGGTGATCGCGCCGAGCACGCCGGCGGCGACCACGGTGAGGCCGTGCAGCCCGGTCGGCGGGGTGATGACCTCGCTGACGGTCTTGGCGACCTCGACGCCGAGCAGCGCGCCGATCAGGTTCATGACGGCCGCCATCAGCAGCGCCGCCCGCGGCGTCAGCGCCCGCGTGGACACCGAGGTCGCGATCGCGTTGGCGGCGTCGTGGAAGCCGTTGGTGTAGTCGAAGAGCAGCGCGATGATGACGACGAGGACGAGCACGGCGGCCTGCGCGTCCGAGCGCAGGCCGAGCGCCCCGGCGAGGATCACCGCGAGGAAGCCCAGCAGCAGGACGGGCCAGAACCGGGCCGGGCCGCGGCGGACCTGCTCGCCCAGGGTCGGCTCGGTGGCGGACGGGTCGTCCTTGGTCAGCGTCGTGCCGACCGGCCCGCCCACGGCGTGGCCAGGGGGGCCGCTAGGCCGCGGGCCTTGCGGCTCGTCCCGCACGCTCATGACTCCTTGACCGCGATGGTCTCGACCGTGTTGGCGATGGCCTCGAACGCGTCGGCCGCGTCCTCGAGCCGGTCGATGATCTGCTTCAGCTTCAGCACCATGAGGGTGTCGTACTCGCCGCTGAACAGCTTGGCGAGCAGCTTGCGGTAGACCTTGTCGCCCTGGTTCTCGAGCCGGTTGATCTCGATCCAGTACTCGTTGAGCTCCTTCATCGACCGCAGCCTCGGCATCGCCTCGGCGGTCAGCTCGGCCGCGCGCTCCAGCACCTCGACCATGTTGACGATGCCTTTGGGGAACTCCTCGATCTCGTAGAGGTCGACGAGGTCGGCCGCCTCCTCCATCTCGTCCATCACGTCGTCGATCGTCGAGGCCAGGCGGTAGATGTCCTCGCGGTCGAACGGCGTGATGAACGTTTCGTTCAGGCGGCGCATGATCGCATGGGTGCATTCGTCGCCCGCGTGTTCGCAGGCGCGCATCTTCTCCGCGATCGCTGCCCTGTCGGCACCGTCGCTGATGAGCTCCACGAGCAGCCTGGCGCCGGTGACCAGGTTGTTCGCCGAGTCGGCGAACATGTCGTAGAAGCTGTCCTCACGCGGCGTGAGACGCAAGCGCACGTCGTTCTCCTGATGTGCCGGAACAGTCCGCAGAGGATCGTAGGCGCTACCAGCCGTAAAAAGAACCTTTGCCCCAGCTTCTGCTGGTGTCCTCCATCCTCTCACTTCCAAGATTGCCCCGGATCATGAGGTACATACCCCGCGGCAGCCCCGTATCTGCGGGGAACGGCCGCCGCTTCGGCGGCGCGGAGAGGCCGGGCGCGCAGCCTTCGGCCAAGATCATAAGTGAGATTTGTTACACGGACACGAGAGACGGGCCGGGGACGCCATGATCGGCGTCCCCGGCCCGCTGCGTGCGACTGCCCTGCTCTTCAGCTGGGAGGACGCGTCCTCCCACCCCCCTGGGACCGCTCAGTCCCGTGGCGTCAGCTCGCGACGACCGGCTTCGTCGGACTGCACTCCGAGCACCATGTCGATTTCGGCGACGGTCAGCGGCCGCTCGGCCGCCGCCACCGCGCTGAGCATCTCGGCATAGAGTTCGATCTCGTCCAGCGCAACACGATCGTGGACGCGCAAATCGAGGTTCTGGCGCACCGCGTCCACCTCCGTTCGTTCCCCACACCCAGGTCGAGGCTACGCGCCCCGCCCGGACGGGCACATGACCCAAGAGGGCCATTCGAGGGCCACCTGTGACCCTGTCCATCCGGGGGACGCGCCCACCTGAACGATCTAGGCACCGGCCCCGGTGACTCCCCGGTATCCCTTCCCACCTGACGCCGGTCTGATGCATATGTCGCGAACGTCCAGAGCCGGCCAGGGCGGATGGTGGCCGGGCGGCGGCCGGTCAGGGGCCGGGGCGGAAGTCGCCGAGCATCTGCTCCAGCTCCGTCTCGGGCAGGTCGCGCGCCGTCAGCCGGGCGACGGTGGCGGCGTTGACGTCGGCGCCCGCGAGCCGGGCGGCCTGCCGCCCCACCGTCTGCTCGAACAGGGCGCGGACCGTCCGGGCGTAGGCGAACCGCGGGTCGCCGCGCAGCCGCGCGAACCGGTTCAGCAGCTCGACGCGCAGTTCCTCGTCCAGGACGTAGAGGTCGCGTTCGGCGTAGCTCTGGAAGAGCTGCACCATGTCGCGGTCGCCCATCCCGGTGAACTCCAGGATCCGGCCGAACTCGGCGCGGAGGGCGGGGTTGCCCGCGAGGAAGCCCTCCATCTCGGCCGCCGGGCTGGAGCAGATCACCACGAACCTGGCGCCGCCGCCGTTCATGCGGCGGAGCAGCTCGGCGACGACGGCCGGGCTCCGGTCGAGCCGGTACGCCTCCTGGATCAGCAGCACCCCGCCGAGCGCCTGCTCGATCATGCTCGCGACCCGGTTCTCGGTGTCGGCCCGGTCGCGTCCGGCCAGATGGACGGGACGGCACGCGACCACATGCCCCGACTCCAGCAGCCCCAGCGCCGCGTAGATGCCGCCGACGAGCCCCGCCACGGTCGTCTTCCCGGTGCCGGGCGGCCCCACGAAGATCAGGTGCCGGTCCTCGCCGCCGGACACCCCGTAGCGTGCCCGGTCGGCGGCGAGCCCGGCCTCGTCGGCCAGCTCGTGCACGGCGGCCTTGACGTCCTCCAGCCCGGTGAGCTGGTCGAGCTGGCGCAGGTAGCCGTCGATGTCGCCGGGCGGGCGCAGCGCGGGCTCGATGCCCTCCGCGACGCCGGCGAGGTCGTCGGGGGTCAGCACGAGCCGGTCGTGGGACGCCCCGGCCCGCTCCATGTTCCGCTGCGCGGCCTGGTCGAGGTACGCCTCGACCAGCCGCGCGTTGACGAGGTCGCCCGGCCCGCGCAGCCGGTTCAGGTCCTCGCGGGCGACCTCCATCGCGGACGCGCCGATCGTGACGCGCCGCTCCTCGGCCAGCAGGTGCAGCAGCATCATGCGGTTCTCGAGGTCGCTGAAGTCGGGCAGCCGGTGGACGCGGAACGCCTGGACGAGCTTGGAATGCTCGCGCAGGAGCCTCTTGTACGCCTGCGGCTCGCACGTCGCGATCACGGGCGTCATGTTGACGGGGTCGCGGCGGGCCCGGCGGACCGCGCCGACCAGCGCCCCCGGGTCCTGCGCATTGGCGATCGCCACGTCGAGCCGCTCGAACAGGACGACCGGGCCCGGCTGGGCGAGGATCTGCCCGATCCGCTCGGGGGGCGCGTCGCGGACGTCCTCCGCGTCGTGCGCGCGGATCGACCCGTCGCCGAGGCCCGCGTTCGCCAGCGTCAGCGCGATCAGCCTGGACAGCCTGCGCTGCCCCGAGTGCGGCCCGCCGACCAGCAGCACGCCCGGCACCCCGGGATTGATCGAGCTGGGCGCGCCGTCCACCCGGGTCTCCTCGGCGCCCTCGCCGCCGGGCGCGTCCCACTCCTTGACCTGCCGGCGGACGGCGGCGAGCAGGTCGCTCGGGTCGTGGTCGCCGTACACGAAGCCGAAGCCGAAGCGCTCCAGGACGCGGCGCTCGCTGCGGTCCTTCGGGGGCGGGATCTCGTGGACGGGCTGGTCAGGCGAGGGCGTGTCGTCGAGGAAGTCGAACTCGCCGACCATCGTCTTGGACATGACCTTCGTCCCCGGCCCGGCCCCAGGGACCGGAGGCGGTGGCGGCTGGGCGGGGTCGTCCTCCAGGTCGCCGGGCCCGAGAATCCGCGTGCCGGGCGGGCCGGCCGGGGCGCCCGAGGCGGCCGGGACCGCCGGGGCGCTCAGCCCTGCCTGGCCCTCCACACGGGTGGACTCCGGATCGAACGCCGCAGGCGCCGCCGGAGGCTGCTGATACTGCTGCTGTTGCGGCGGCTGCTGCTGCTGCTGCTGCGAGACGTTCGGCGGCGGTGGCGGCGTCGCCTGCCTCGGAGGAGCGGCACCGGACGGCTGGTAACCGAGCTGCGTGTACGGCGGCAGGAAGTTCTCGTCCTGCTTCTCCTCCTCCGGCGGCGAGTAGCCACCGGACTGCTGCCCTGCCGCGGCAGGCGGAGGCGGCGTCGGAGGAGCACTCTGCATGGGCGCACGGTTCTGCGCCTGGTTCTGCATAGGCGCAGGGCTCTGCATAGGAGCCGGGTTTTGCATGGGCGCAGGGCTCTGCATGGGCGCAGGGCTCTGGTTCTGGGCGGGCATAGGCGGTGCCGCGCCCGGACGCTGGTATCCGAGCTCCGTGTAAGGCGGCGCGACGCTCCCCTCGTCCCGGTCCTCCTCGGTAGGGGTGCCGCTGATCAGCGGGTCAGGAGGCGCGAACGCGGCCTGTTGCCCAGGCCCGGCCATGGGACTGGCGGGCATCTGGTTGGCCGCGGGCTGGCCGTACGGCTGCGCCGGCGGCTGGACGAACGGGCGGTCGGGCTCCGAGGGCGCGCTCTGCGCATGCGGAGGCGTACCGGGAGCGATCCCGGGCTGGCTCTGCATGCTGAACGGGACCGGCTGCGGTGGCGCGGGGTTGGGCGGCGGCGTGGCGGTCGGGGACGCGGCCGTCGCGCGGGCCCGGTTCCGTCCGATGATCCCGGCGATGATCGAGGTCGGGACGGGGAAGCCGCGCGGCCGGGCGGGCATCCCGCCGAGCCGGCACCAGGCCAGGTCGACCTCGTACATCGCGGCCAGCAGCGTCTCCGCGCCCGTGCCCGATCCGGCCGCGGACCGCAGCGGCTCGGGGAGGCGCATGTCCTGCGGCCAGAGCCGCCGCAGCGGATGGCCCTGCTGTTCCGACACCGCCTGCACCGTGTAGCGGATCTCTGGGTCGAGCCACGGGACGATGGTGCCGACCATGTCCTTGCGGACGACGTCCAGATCGGCGGCGAGCAGGGCGGCGGCCACAAGGCGAGGCTCGATGTAGGCGGGGTCCGCAGGGTCGCCCGAGAGCCCGGCTATCAATTCGCTGAGCGTGTAGAAGGCGTGCCGGAAGTTGTCCCCTGGCGAGCTCTCGTTCCGCAGCGAAGGGACCAGGTTCGGTGGGCAGCGCGTCAGCCACTGCTGGACGATCGCCTGGTCGCCGTACGGCAGCGCCCCATAGTCGACGGTCGGGTTGGCGAGGGTGGTGCCGAGGATGGCGAGCAGCGCGTCCGCCCGGATCTGGAACCGGACGTCGTCGCGCAGCGCGCTGGCGACGGCCCACATCGTCCGCAGGACGACGACCGCCGCGTCCACCCGGCTGGCCCGGAGCCGTTCGGCGTAGAGCCCGACGAGCGTCTCCAGCGGGGGCGGGGTGAGCCAGCGCGGCCCGTCGACGTGCGGGAGCGGCTTGGCGCGGTAGGGCTTCCACAGGTCGAGCATCTGCGCGTCCAGCCGCGAGTCGAACGCGGGCGAGGACGAGCACCACAGCATCACGCCCCAGGCCACGACCACGGTCGACGGCGTGTCACTGGAGAACTCCGACGACCAGTGCGGGTAGTCGGGCGCGGACAGCGTCGCGGCGGACTCGACCGTCGACCGGACGCGCGAGGTCAGGTCGGTCGCGAACCCGTGCCCGACGAACGGCAGGCACGTCGGCGGGTCGTAGGAGAAGTCGGGCCCGGCCGGGATCACGTGCGGCGGCAGCGTCGGGACCTGCACCCCGGCCTGCTGCGCGGGCCGCGCGGCCATCCGGACGGCGGGCGTGCGCGGCGGCGGGCACAGGTACCACTGCCCGTCCGCCGGGTGCAGCCGGTACCAGCGGGCCCATGCGCCGAACAGCCACCACGTGCCGTCGGGCAGGACGAGCATGCGGCCGCCGATCGCGTGGTGGCGCTGCTGCGGAGGCGTCGAAGGCCACCATGCGGCGGCCACCATCGCCCGCGTGTCCCGCTCTGCCTCCGCGAACGGATCCTGCCCCGACTGGGGGCTGGGCGGCGGAGCATTGCCATAGCCCGGTCCCCACACCACGAAGGTCATGGTAGTCAGCAGAACACGGCAGGGGTCCCGCCCACCGGCGCATTCACCGCGTCCCCGCAGGTCAGCGGGTTATCTTTCCGACCTTGACGTCAGTCCCACCGGGCGTCGGCGCGGTGCCGCCTCGCCTTCTCGACGTACACCTCGGGCGTGTGCGCCAGGACGAGCCGGTCGTCGTCGGTCAGCTCGCGGACGATCCGTCCCGGTGTCCCGGCGACGAGCACCCCGGACGGGATCTTCTTGCCGGGCGGGACCAGCGCGCCCGCGGCGATCAGCGTCCCGGAGCCGATCCGGGCTCCGTTCAGGACGATCGCGCCGATGCCGATGAGCGAGCCCGTCTCGACGTGGGCGCCGTGCACCATCGCCTTGTGGCCGAGGCTGACGCGGTCCTCCAGGACGGCGGGGGTGCCCGGGTCGGCGTGCAGGCAGCAGAGGTCCTGGATGTTGCACTCCTCGCCGACGACGATCTCCTCGTCGTCGCCGCGCAGCACCGAGCCGTACCAGACGCTGGACGCGCGGCCCAGCCTGACCCGTCCGACGACGACCGCGCCGGGCGCGATCCACGCGTCGGGGTCGATGTCCGGCCGGTGCTCGCCCAGCGTTCCGAGATACTTCATGCCGCCGATGCTAGGACGGCCGCTCCCGCCGCCCCGCAGCGCCCCGCGCCCATCCCGGGACCCCTGGATAGCGCGAATTTTCCGAGATTGGATAGTTTGTCGCTCTTAGCAGGTGAAGAAACCACGACGAGAACCGCGTTCCGGTTGCGCGAATGGGGTGGACCGGACGAGAGTCGTCCTGACGTTTCCACATGTGGACCCGCTGACCGGCGGGCGAGGAGAGCAACCGACCCTGACGGGGTGTCACCCCGCCAACGACCCCCAAGGCATCATGAGCAACGAAGCCGAAATCCTGCCGAACCTCCTCCAAGAAGACTCGCACGAGTTCGAGATCGTCATGCGCGGCTACAACCGCCGCCAGGTCGACGACTACATCGCCCGCTTCGTCCAGAAGAACCGCGAGCTCGAGGCGCGGCTCGCCCGCGCCCACGACGACTCCGAGCGGCTCCGCCGCGAGATGGCCGAGCTCCGCGAGGCCCGCAAGCCGACCGGCGACGACCTCAGCGACCGGCTCCGCCAGATCATCAACCTCGCCGAGGACGAGGCCCAGGACAAGGTCGCCGAGGCCGAGGCCAAGGGCGCGGAGATCCGCAAGGACGCCGAGCAGGAGTCCAAGCGGATCATCGACGAGGCGCGCTCGCACGCCGAGAAGAACCTCGCCCAGGCGCAGGACAAGGCCGAGCACGTGCTCGCGTCCGCGAAGAAGGAGTCCGAGAGCGTCCTCGGGTCGGCCAAGCAGGAGGCCGAGCAGACGGTGACCAGCGCGCGGCTGGAGGCCGAGCGCACGCTCACCGCGTCCGAGCGCCGCGCCAGCGTGATCAACGAGGGTGCGACGCAGCGGCTGACGGCGCTCACCAAGAACCACACCCAGGCGCTGCAGCGGCTCACGGAGATCAGCGAGACCCTGCACCGCCTGCTCACGGCGGAGAACGACGCGGGCCCGCTGGAGAAGATGGTCGAGGACGCCGTCCGGCAGAGCGCGCCGCGCAAGCAGCAGCCGTCGCAGCCCTCCTCGCCGCCGCCGCCCGCGAAGCCGATGCCGTCCTCGTCGGCGTCCAAGCC
>NZ_SMJX01000120.1 GCF_004348535.1 Actinomadura sp. KC216 | reverse complement strand
GTGGAGGACGGTCAGGCGGCGGGGGTGCCGAGGCGGCTGAGGGACGCGTTCGCCCGCTCGACCCAGTGCGCGATCGCGGCGCGGGCGGCGACCTCGGCGGCCTGGCGGTAGTGGGCGGCGGCGTCCTCGGCGGGACGGTCGAGGAACAGCGCGAGGTCGCCGAGGAGCTGCGCGATGGGGCCGAGCGTGGCGACGGACGTGGCGCCGCCGGAGAACTGCCCCGCGTACGGGAGCAGCGCCGTGTAGACGTCCTCGGCCAGGTCGCGGTCGCCGAGGGCGATAGCGCGCAGGCCCCGGACCGGCATGGTGAGGTCGAAGAAGTAGTCGGGACGGACGGGTCCGGCCCCGGCGACGACGCGGCGGGCCTCCGCCGTGCGGCCCGCCCCGGCGAGCGCGAGCGCGTGGATGTCGGCGGTGGCGCCGACGTGGCTCCACTGCCGGTGCAGCCATGCGGCCTCGTCCAGCATCTCCCCGGCCCGGCCCTGCACGAGCCGCACGCAGAACGGGCCGAGGACCCCGAGGCCGCGCTCGCTGGACCAGATCCTGATCCGGCCGACGCTGCCGTTCAGCCGCTCGTAGGTGCGCTCCGCCTCGTCGAGGGGCGCGCGGAACGCGTGGACGAGCTCGGCCTCCCAGAACCCGATCTCCGCCAGCAGCGGCAGGCCGTACTGCTCGGCGAGCAGCCGTCCCTCTTCGAGGTGCCGGTACGCGGCGGTCAGGTCGAGCGCGGCGACGGCGGCCTGCTGGACCTGGAGGTGGGCGAGGACGCGGTAGGCGCCGAGGTCGTGCCGGGTGGCGAGGTCGAGCAGCTCGGCGGCGATCCGGCCCCGCTCGGCCACCCCGTCCGCGGTGCGGTAGGCGTTGAGGTAGGCGCCGTTCAGCGCGACGGCGAGCAGCTCGGGGACGCCGAGGCCGCGGGCCGTGCGGACGGCCTCCGCGGACGCGGTGACGCCCCGATCGTGCGGCTCGCCCTCCAGCTCCATCGCCAGCGTGGTCAGCAGCCGGACCCGCAGCTCCGGCTCGTCGGCCGGGAGCCGGTCGAGGGCCTCGCCGGTGGCGTCGACGACGTCGTGGTCGAGGGTGCCGTACTCGCGGCTCGTCCACAGCGTCGGGACGTCGAAGCTCGCGATGATCCGGGCGAGCAGCCGGACGTCGCCGAGCGCGCGGGCGTCGGCGATGGCGGCGAGGCGCCGGTCCCGGGCGTCCACGACGTTCCCGGCGAGCGCGGACGCGCGGATGGCGCAGACCTCCGCCGCCAGCCGCTCCCGGGTCGCGCCCGGCCCCTGGGCGCGGAGCGTCTCGACGACGCGGACCCACAGCCCGGCGGCGGTGCCGTGCGCGAAGCGGGCCTCGGCGGCCTCGGCGGCGCGCCGCGCGTACCGGACGGCCTTCGCCGGGTCGGCGCCCGACTCCAGGTAGTGGTGCGCGATCGCGGCGACCTCACCCGGCTGGTGCCGTTCGAGCGCGGCGGCGACGCGGCCGTGCAGCCGGGCGAGGCGGGCCCGGGAGATCGCGTCGTAGAGGGTGTCGCGGACGAGGGCGTGCGCGAACCGCATCCGGCCCGGCCCCGGCTCGGTGACGAGGCCGCCCGCGAGGCCCGCCTCGACGGCGTCGATGACGGTGTCCTCGTCCCCGGCGAGGTCGGCGAGGACGCGCAGGTCGGCGTCGCGGCCGATGACGGCGGCGTCCCGCAGGACGTCCTGGACCGGTCCCGGCAGCCGGGCGATGCGGCGGCGCAGCACGTCCCCGACACCGGCGGGCACCCGGCGGGTCGCGGCGGGCAGGCCCTCGGCGTCGAGGAGCCGGGCCGTCTCCCGGGTGAAGAACGGGTTGCCGCCGGTCCGCTCGGCGATGACCTCCAGCTCCGCGTCGGCGACGCTGGTCGCGCACGTGCCGCGCACCAGCGCGGCGACCTCCGGCGCCGACAGCCCGCGCAGGTCGATGCGCGCCGGCTCCTGCCGGGCGAGCGCGGCGAGCGCGGTCGCGAGCCGTTCGGGGACCTCGGTGCTCCGGAACGTGGTCACCAGCAGGACGGGACGTTCCCGGAGCCTCCCGGCGAGCCGGACGAGCAGCGCGAGGGTCTCCTCGTCCGCCCAGTGCAGGTCGTCCAGGACGAGGAGCAGCGGCGCGGCGCCCGCGAGGCCGGTGAGGTAGTCCTCGACCGCGAGGTGGAGCCGGAACCGGCCGGTGCTGACGTCCGCGCCGTCGCCGCCGATGACGCCGTCGTCAAGGAAGGGGGCGAGGCGCGCGGCGAGCACGTCGTCGGGCGGCGCGGCGGCGGTCAGCTCGCGCAGCAGCTCCGCCCACGGCCAGGCCGCGGGCGCTCCGCCGGTCTCGGGCGCGCGGCCCCACGCGCACGTCCAGCCCCGGTCGGCGAGGCCGCGCGCGAACCGTTCGGCGAGCGCGGTCTTGCCCATGCCCGCGTCGCCGCCGATGAGGACGACGCCGCGCAGTCCCGCGACGGCGTCCCGGGCCGCGTCCTCCAGCCGCGCCAGCTCCGCGACCCGCCCGACGAACGAGCTCTCGACCAAGTCGCCGGGGTCGGGCGCCAGCCGCAGCACAGGACGTTCCGCCACCGGCTCGGGCTCCCCCAGGCCGGGCGACTGGGCCAGGATGTCGGCCTCCAGGCGCCGCAGCGCGGGCCCCGGGTCGACGCCGAGCTCTTCGGTCAGGGTCGTCCGGGCGCGGCGGAGCGCGGCGAGGGCGTCGCCCTGGCGTCCGGCGCGGTAGAGGGACAGGGCCAGCAGCCGCCACGCCTCCTCGCGCAGCGGGTTCGCGGCGGCGTGGGTCTCCAGGTCGGGCACGGCCTCCGCCGCGGCCCCGAGCCTCAGCATCGCCTCGGCGCGGCGTTCGACGGCGAGGCGGCGGCGCTCGTCCAGCCGCGCGGCCTCGGCGGCGGCCCACGGCAGGTCGGCGAACTCGGCGTAGGCGGGGCCGCGCCACTCGGCGAGCGCCCGCTCCGCCCGGCGGCGGGCCTCCTGCGGCTGGGCGTCCAGCAGCCCGGCGGCCTCGTCGATCAGCGAGTCGAACCGCCACGCGTCGACGTTCCCGTCCGGCAGCCGGAGCGCGTAGCCCGGCGGCTCGGTGACGAGGATCAGCGCGGGCGTGCGGGGCGGGCGGTCCGGCTCCAGCGCCCGCCGCAGATGCGACACGAACGACTGGAGCCCGGCGGCGGCACGCGAGGGCGCCGTCCCCGCCCACAGATCCTCGACGAGCGTGTCGGCGGGCACCATCCGGCCCTGCGCGGCGACCAGGCGGGCCAGGACCGAGCGCTGCCGGGGACCGCCGAGGTCGGCGGGCGCGCCCGCCACCTCGGCACCGAAGGCCCCGAGAACGCGTACCACGGTCGACATGTCCCGATCAGCCTAACCGGGACCGTCCTCCAGCCCTCACCCACCTGCACTCGACGCCCCGCTGCGATCAACTCCCCGGGTCAGGCGTGGCTGGGTTCCCGCTCCCGTTCGGCCGGCGCGGCGGGCACGCCGCCGCCGTGCATGTCGACGTCGGGCAGGATGCGGGCGAGCGGCCGCGGCAGCCACCAGTTCGCCCGTCCGAGCAGCGACATCGTGGCCGGGACCAGCACCAGCCGGACGATCGTCGCGTCCAGCGCCACCGCGACCGCGAGGCCCACCCCCATCTGCTTGATCACCAGACCGGGGTCGGCGGCGAAGCCGAGGAACACCGCCACCATGATCAGCGCCGCGCTGGTGATGACGCGTCCGGTGGCGGCGAGGCCGGTGGCCACCGAGGCGCGCGCGTCGCCGTGCAGCTGCCACTCCTCCCTGATCCGCGACAGGAGGAAGACCTCGTAGTCCATCGACACGCCGAACAGGACCGCGAACATCAGCAGCACGATGAAGCTCGACACCGGGACGCTGTGCGGGAGCCCGAGCAGGCCCGCGCCCCACCCCCACTGGAACACGGCCGTGAGCACCCCGTACGCGGCGCTGATCGACAGCAGGTTCATCACGGCCGCCTTCAGCGGCGCCAGCAGCGACCGGAACATGATCATCAGCATGATGAACGAGGTCGCGACGACCGCGCCGATCACCGGCCAGAGCCGGTCGGACAGCACCCGGGACAGGTCGGTGTACACGGCGGTCAGCCCGGTGACCTCCGCGCCCGGCGGCAGCGCGTTCGCGCGGACCCGGTCGACGAGGCCGGTCACCCGCTCGTCCTGCGGCCCGTATTCCGGCGTGACCATGATCACCGCGGCGTCGCCGTCCGGGGACACCTGCGGCGGCGCGACCGACGTGACGCCCTCGGTCGCGGCGAGCCGCTCACCGACGCCGGGCAGGGCGCTCCGGTCCGTCTTCTTCAGGTCGATGGCGACGATCAGCGGCCCGTTCGCACCCGCGCCGTAGCCCTCCTCGACCAGGTCGTACGCCTGCCGGACGGTGTTGGACGTCGGCTCGCTGCTGGCGTCGCTCGGCCAGGTCCGCATGCCGAGCGCGGGCGCGGCGAGGGCCAGCATCAGCGCGAACGCGGCGAGCAGCCAGGGCCACGGGTGCCGCCCGACGTGCTCGGCCCACCGCCTGACCCGCGGCGACTCCACCTTGATCGTCGCACCGGCGGCCCGGTCGCGGCGGCGCAGCACCCGGCCGCCGGCGAGCCCCAGCACCGCGGGCAGCAGCGTGACCGCGCTCAGCACCGTCGTCGCGACGACCAGGCCGGTGGTGAAGCCCATGGTCATGAAGACCGGGACGCGCGACAGCACCAGCCCGCACAGCGCCAGCAGCACCGTGGACCCCGCGAAGATCACCGACAGGCCCGCCGTGGCGTTGGCGCGCCCGACCGCCTCCGGGACGTCCAGCCCGGCCGCGAGCCCCTCCCGGTGCCGGGTCAGGATGAACAAGGCGTAGTCGATGCCGACGCCCAGCCCCACCATGATCGCGAGCGTCGGCGCCGTCGTCGCGACGTCGGTGAACGCCGCCAGCAGCGTCACCCCCGACACGCCCGCGCCGAGCCCCGCCAGCGCCACCACCAGCGGCAGCCCCGCGGCCACCACCGAGCCGAACGCCAGCAGCAGGATCACCAGCGCGGCCACGATCCCGATCGCCTCGGCGACACCGCCCGGCGCGGTCACGTTCTCCGGCACCTGCCCGCCGAACTCCACCTGGTAGCCGGCCCGGTCCAGGTTGTCCGTGGCGCCCCGCAGAAGATCGAGAGTCGCCTTCGGCTCAAGCTCCGTGACGGGCACCGAATACCGGACGGTCATCAACGCGGTCGCGCCGTCCGCACTCGGCCGCGGCGGGTCGACGGTGCTGACATGCGGCAGCTTCCGCAGCTCCCCGGACACCGTCGCCAGCGCCGCCTGGTCGACCTTCCCGGAATCGGCGTGCACCACCACCCTGGCGTCCGCCCCCGACAGCGCGGGGAAACGCTCCTCCAGCAGGTCCGTGGCCCGCTGCGACCCCGTCCCGGACAGCGTGTAGTTGTCGTGCAGCGCGCCCCCCATGGTGCCCGCGAGACCGGCGACGACGCCGATGAGCACCAGCCACACGGCGATGAACCGCCACGGGCGCAAGGCCGCGGCCTTGCCCAGACGGTAAAGCAGACGGGACATCATCTTCTCCCCCAGACGGCATGATCCGGACGGCACTGTCCGACGATTCCGAGGATCGCGCGCCGCTCTTGCCGTCCACTTGGCACTCACTTGCGAGGCACCGCCCGCCGCCCCCGTACGCTTGGGGCCGTGAGCGAGCTGAACCCCGAGGACGCGAAGATCATCACCCTGGCCAGGTCGGCCAGGGCCCGGACGAACGCCGCGGAGGGCGCCGC
Source organism: Actinomadura sp. KC216 (assembly GCF_004348535.1). Lineage (GTDB taxonomy): Bacteria > Actinomycetota > Actinomycetes > Streptosporangiales > Streptosporangiaceae > Spirillospora. The sequence continues at coordinate 17,631 of NZ_SMJX01000120.1, read as the reverse complement.
CGTCCGCGACGAGACGGGCCGCACCTACTCCGCCACGAGCGTGGACCTGCCCTCTCTGAAACTGTCGGCCCTCAAGGTGGCCGTCGCGATGGCCGTCTCCAGCGGCGCCGAGGACCTGGAGGCCGCCGCCGTCGTCACCCGGTCCGCTACCCCGGACCCAACCGACATCACCGCCGTCCGAGACCTGGGCCCGAAGGCCCCCATCCTGGTCGCCGACCCCAAGGGGACCCTCACCCGAACCGTCGACTGAGAAACCCCCGGACGAGCCAGCCCTTTAACCCCCGAACGAGCTAAATCTCTGCTCTCTGGGTTGAGCCCCAGCCCTGGCCACGGGCAGGCACGCGGAGCGAGCGCCAGCGAGCGCAGCGGGCATGCCCGGCGCGCCGCGTCCCCGCAGCGCAGGGAGCGCCAGCGACCGAAGCGAGGAGACCCGTGCCGCGCAGCCGGGGGGCTCGGGGGGTCGCCCCCCGATAGACAAGGCCCGGCGCGCCGCGTCCCCGCAGCGGCGGGAGCGCCAGCGACCAGAGCGAGGAGACCCGTGCCGCGCAGCCGGGGGGCTCGGGGGGTCGCCCCCCGATAGGCAAAGAGACCCGTGCCGCGCAGCCGGGGGTCTGGGGGTCGCCGCCCCCCAGACAAACAGGGAGCGCTAGCGGCCGGAGCGGGGAGAGCCGTGCCGCGCGGCCGGGGGGTTCGGGGGGTCGCCCACCCGGACCAGCACCGTGCCTACGCGGTTGCGCCTGCCCGCGATCGTCTCGGCCTTCAGGGACAGGACGGGGCCGCCGTCGTCGGTGCGGACCTCGGCGGTGGAGCCTTCGATCGGGACGCGGCCGAGCGCGTGTGCCAGGAGGCCGCCGACGGTCTCGACCTCCTCGACGTCCATCTCGACGTCGAAGAGTTCGGCGAGGTCCTCGACGGGGAGGCGGGCGGTGACGCGGGCGGCGCCGTCGGGGAGCCAGGTGACGGGCGGGGTCTCCCGGTCGTACTCGTCGGTGATCTCGCCGACGATCTCCTCCAGGATGTCCTCGATGGTGACGAGGCCGGCGGTGCCGCCGTACTCGTCGATGACGATCGCCAGGTGGATGCGGCGGGCCTGCATCTCGCGGAGCAGCTCGTCGATGGGCTTGCTGTCGGGGACGTAGGTGGCGGGCCGCATGACGGAGTCGACCGTCTCCGTCGCCTCGCCTTCGCGGTGCTCCTGGCTGCGGCGGACGACGTCCTTCAGGTAGGCGATGCCGACGACGTCGTCCTCGTTCTCGCCGACGACGGGGATGCGGGAGAAGCCGCTGCGCAGCGCGAGCGTCATCGCCTGCCGGAGCGTCTTGCCGCGCTCGATGAACACGATGTCGGTGCGCGGCACCATCACCTCGCGGACGAGCGTGTCGCCCAGCTCGAACACCGAGTGGATCATCTCCCGCTCGTCGGGCTCGATGAGGCTGCGCTGCTCGGCGAGGTCGACCAGGTCGCGCAGCTCCGCCTCGGACGCGAACGGCCCCTCCCGGAACCCCTTGCCGGGGGTGAGGGCGTTGCCGAGCAGGATCAGGAGGCGGGGCAGCGGCCCGAACACCCGCGTCACCGGGTGGATGACGGCGGCGCCCGCGAGCGCGACCCGGTCGGCGTGCTGGATGCCGAGCGTGCGCGGGCCGACCCCGATCACGACGTAGCTGACCACGATCATGATCGCGGCGGCGGTGACGTAGGCGCGCCACGTCTCGTCCAGCCAGGAGATGCACAGGTCGGCGACGATCACGGTGGCGACCAGCTCGCAGCCGATGCGCAGCAGCAGCACCATGTTGACGTAGCGGGCCGGGTCGGCGACGACCTCGGCGAGCTTCTTCGCGCCGCGCCGCCCTTCGCGGACGACCTCCTCGACGGTGACGCGGGACACGCGCGCGAGCGCGGCCTCCGCGCCGGCCAGCAGGCCCGCCATGAGGACCAGGCCCACCGCGAGGGCCGACAGCCACGCCTGCGCGGTGCTCATCAGCCGCCGCGTTTCTCCCGCCAGGAGGTCAGGAGCTCGGCCTGCAGGCCGAACATCTCCTTGTGCTCCTCCGGCTCGGCGTGGTCAAAGCCCAGCAGGTGCAGGATGCCGTGCGCGCACAGCAGCTCCAGCTCGTCGGCGGTGCTGTGCCCGGCCTCGCGCGCCTGCCTTTCGGCGACCGCCGGGCACAGGACGACGTCGCCGAGCAGCCCGGGGTCGGTCTCGCCCTCCTCGTCGGCGCCGCCGGACATGTGGCCGGGGCGCAGCTCGTCCATGGGGAAGGAGAGCACGTCGGTCGGGCCCGGCTCGTCCATCCACTTCTCGTGCAGCTCGGTCATCGCGGCCTCGTCGACGAGCAGCACCGACAGCTCGGCGAGCGGGTGGACGCGCATCCCGTCCAGGACGTGCCGCGACAGCCCGGCGATGGCCTTCTCGTCCACGGGCACGCCGGATTCGTTCAGCACCTCGATGCTCACTACCGCCTCCGCTTGCGGGACCCGCCCCGGCCCGCCGCGCCCTGCTTGATCTCCGGGACGCGCGACTCGTCGTAGCGGTTGTAGGCGTCGACGATGTCGGTGACCAGCTTGTGCCGGACGACGTCGCGGCTGTCGAGCCGGCTGAAGTGGATGTCCTCCACGCCGTCGAGGATGTCCTGGACGACGCGCAGGCCGCTGAGCTGCCCGTTGGGCAGGTCGACCTGGGTGACGTCGCCGGTCACCACGACCTTCGAGCCGAACCCGAGCCGGGTGAGGAACATCTTCATCTGCTCGGGCGAGGTGTTCTGCGCCTCGTCGAGGATGATGAACGAGTCGTTGAGCGTCCGCCCGCGCATGTAGGCGAGGGGGGCGACCTCGATGGTGCCGGCGGCCATCAGGCGCGGGATCGAGTCGGGGTCGACCATGTCGTGCAGCGCGTCGTACAGGGGCCGCAGGTACGGGTCGATCTTCTCGTAGAGCGTGCCCGGCAGGAACCCGAGCCGCTCCCCCGCCTCGACGGCCGGGCGCGTCAGGATGATCCGGTTGACCTTCTTGTCCTGCAGCGCGCGGACGGCCTTGGCCATCGCCAGGTACGTCTTGCCGGTACCGGCGGGGCCGATCCCGAACACGATCGTGTGCTTGTCGATCGCGTCGACGTAGCGGCGCTGGTTCAGGGTCTTCGGGCGGATCGTCCGGCCGCGGCTGGACAGCACGTCCAGCGTGAGGACCTCGGCGGGACGCGCGTCGGTCTCGCCGCGCAGCATCGCGAGGCTGCGCTCGACGGCGTCGGGGGTGAGCTGCGTGCCGCCCTTCAGCAGTTCGAGCATCTCGGTGAAGAGCCGGGAGACCAGGTCGGTCTCGGTCTCCGGGCCGGTCACGGTGATCTCGTTGCCGCGGACATGGATGTCGAGGTCGTCGCCGAACGCGCCCTCGATCGCGTGGAGGAGCTCATCCCGGGAGCCGAGCAGGCTCACCATCGAATGGTCGTCCGGCACCACGATCTTGATCTGGGAACGCGAGCCGTGCTGGTCGTCGCGTCCCGTCCGGGGTGAGTCGGGGGTGGACCTCGTGTGAGTTGATTCGACCATCAGCCGGGCCTTGCGGCCTCTCCGACCTGCCTTCTGTCTGCTCCGGGTGTCCAGGTGTGTCGGTTCCATCGTACTGGCCGCCCCCGTCACGACGCCGTTGGATTCTCCGCGTGGCGGCGCGGGCGGGCGAAGGCGGCGGTGCCGCAGGTGGGAAGGGCCGGGCGGAGGTCAGCCGGGCGGCCAGTTGAGGCCACGGCCGCCGAGGACGTGCGCGTGCACGTGGAACACGGTCTGGCCGGCCTGCGAGCCGGTGTTGAACACGACGCGGTACCCCGTCTCGGCGACGCCCTCGTCCACGGCGACCTGGTGGGCCTCGCGCACCAGGTCGGCGAGCAGCTCCGCGTCGGAGGCGGCGAGCTCCGCGACGGTCGGGTGGTGGACCCGCGGGATGACCAGCACGTGCGTCGGCGCCTGCGGGTTGATGTCGCGGAACGCCACGGTCCCTTCCGACTCGCGGACGATCTCGGCGGGCACGTCCCCCGAAACGATCTTGCAGAACAGGCAGTCGGTCATCTGTCTCCCCTCGCGCGCGGCGGCGCGTCGTCCCCCGCGGGCGCGCTTTCCCTTCGCGCCGCTGCGCGGGCACCCCATGATCGCCCGGGAATCCTATCGAGAGACGCGCGCGAACGTCGCTCGCCGCGTCCCGTACTAGATAGAGTTATCGGTCGATCGACCTTCCGTTGTCGGCGGCGTTCCGCCGTCCGATGGTTAAGGTTGTCAGCTCAAGGCGTACCCCCCGGTCCGCAGCGCTCGGCTCCAGGCACACCGCTTGGCGCCAGGCATCGCGGCGCCTCCGGACCGGAGCCGGGAACGCCCGATCCACGCCGCTCCGCAGGACCATCCGAATGGACGGCCGGGGGACGGCAAAGGCGGCGGATAGGTGACCGAGGCAAACCAGGACATGCCCTTTCGTAAACCGAGCGATGAGGGTACGCGTCCCACTGACGTGACCGAGACCCTCGTGGCCAGGGGCACGGCGGGCGCGGTGGCCGTCGCCTGGGACGCCGATCAGGCGGTGACCGCGCTCTACAGCGCCAACTACCGCTCGCTGGTGCGGCTGGCGGCCATGCTCGTCCGGGACGCGGGAACGGCCGAGGAGGTCGTCCAGGACGCGTTCGTCGCGATGCACGGCGGCTGGCGGCGCCTGCGCGACCCGGACAAGGCCCTGTCCTACCTGCGCCAGTCCGTGGTCAACCGGTCACGATCGGTGCTCCGGCACCGAGCCGTCGTCGAGAAGTACGCCCCGAAGGGCCTGCCTGACGCGCCGAGCGCGGAGGCCGGGGCGATCGGGGAACTCGAACGCTCGGCGGTCATCGACGCGCTGTCCCGGCTGCCCGCTCGCCAGCGGGAGGCGCTCGTCCTGCGTTACTACGCCGACCTGTCCGAAGCGGAGATCGCCAACGCGATGGGCATCTCCCGCGGCGCCGTGAAGAGTCACACGGCCCGCGGCATGACCGCGCTACGCAACGTCCTGGAGCAGTTCTCATGACCACCGACCCCGACGACGAGCACGGCGAGATTCTCCGCCGCGCCCTGCACGCGGAGGCGGAGACGGTCAACCCCGCAGGCGACGGCCTGGTGCGCATCCGGGCCCGCATAGCCGACGGTCCCGGCCGCCGGTTCGGTCTCGGACGGTTCGGCCTCGCCCGTTACGGGCTCGGGTTCGACCGGTTCACCATCAACTGGGCGCGTCCCGTCCTGGCCGTGGCGGCGGCCGTGGTGATCGCGGGGCTGGGCGTGACCGCCCCCCAGACCATCGATCTCATCCAGCAGTCGGTCGGTAACAGCGGACCGGCCGACGGCGACCGCAACCCCCACGGCGGCGACCGCACCGACGCGGGCGGCGACCCGCAGTTCCCCGACCCGTCCTCGCCCGGGGCCGGCACGTCCGGCGACCCGAGCTCGGCGGCGTCGCCGAGCACCGACCCCTCGCAGGGAATCTCGGCCTGCCGCATCCCGCGGCCCCCGGCCGGCACGCCCACGGCGGCGGCCTCGCCGGGCCCGGAGCAGACGCCCGCACCGTCGACGACGCCGTGCCCGGGCACGTCGGCGTCGCAGTCGCCTCCCACGTCGCCGACGCCGACCACGTCCACGCCGGACCCGGGCGACCCGACCGACGAGCCGACGCCGACCGTCACCACCGAGTCCGCCCAGGCCCCCGGCTCGGGTACCCCCTGACGGGCCGCCCGGCGGGGGCGCGTCACCAGCGGCCGGTCGCCGCCATCAGGACCGCGGCCGCCGCGACACCCGCCGTCGACGTGCGCAGGACGGTCGGGCCTAGCCGGGTGGGACGCCCGCCCGCTCCGGCGAGGCTGTCCAGTTCGTCCTGAGTGATCCCGCCCTCGGGGCCGACCACGACCACGATGTCGCCCTCCGCGGGCGGCTCGACGGCGCTGAGCGGCGCGTCGGCCTCCTCGTGCAGGACGAGCGCCAGCGACGCCGCGGCGATCCGCCCGGCCACGTCGCCCGTGGACGCCAGGTCGGCGATCTCGGGGAAGCGGCTGCGGCGCGCCTGCTTGCCGGCCTCGCGGGCGGTGTTGCGCCAGCGCCCGAGGGCCTTCTCGCGGCGTTCGGGACGCCACTGCGTGACGCACCGCGCCGCCGACCACGGGACGATCTCGTCCACCCCGGCCTCGGTCATCGTCTCGACGGCCAGCTCGCCCCGGTCGCCCTTCGGGAGGGCCTGGACGACCACGACGCGCGGCGAGGGCGGCGGCTGCCGGTGCCGGGCCAGCACGTCCAGCGTGAGGGACGCGCGGCCCGCGTCGGTGACGACGCATTCGGCGAGGAGGCCCGCGCCGTCGGTCAGGTCGACGCGCTCACCGGGCCGCAGCCGCCGCACGGTCGCCGCGTGCCGCCCCTCGGGCCCGTCGAGGACGACGGGCCCGGAGCGTTCCAGCGCGTCCGTCGCGGCGAGGAAGACCGGCGGGCTCATGAACGTCCCCCTGCGAGTTCACTGGTCACGCGGCTCCGAGGTCCGGCCGCCGTGCTCTGAGGTGCCGCGGCGGCCCTCCTCGTAGGCCGCCGCCGCTGCTCTTCAGTGCTGGTTGAAGACGTCCTTGAGGCGGGAGAACATGCCGCGCTGGCCCGGCGCGAACTTGCCGGGCGGGCGTTCCTCGCCGCGCAGCGCGGCGAGCTGCCGCAGCAGCTCCTCCTGCTCCTCGTCGAGCCGGTTCGGCGTCTCCACGTTCACATGGATCATCAGGTCGCCGCGGCCGCTCTCGTTGAGGTGCCGGACGCCCCGGTTGTACAGCGTGATGACCTGCCCGGACTGCGTGCCGGGCTTGATGTCGACGCTCTCGGCGGCGTCGAGGGTCTCGATGGTGACGCTGGTGCCGAGCGCCGCCGCCGTCATCGGGATCTCGACCGTGCAGTGCAGGTCGTCGCCCTCCCGCTCGAAGATCGGGTGCGGCTTCTCCACGATCTGCAGGAACAGGTCGCCGGGCGGGCCGCCGCCGGGGCCGACCTCGCCCTCCCCGGCGAGCTGGATGTGGATGCCGTTCTCCACGCCCGCCGGGATCTTGACCTTGACGGTCCGGCGGGTGCGGACGCGGCCGTCGCCGGAGCACTCGGTGCACGGGTTGCGGATCACCGAGCCGAACCCGCCGCACGCCGGGCAGGGCCGGGCCGTCATGACCTGGCCGAGGAACGAGCGCTGCACCTGCTGCACCTCGCCGCGCCCGTGGCACGTCTCGCACGTCTCCGGGTGGGTGCCGGGCGCGCAGCCCGACCCCTCGCAGCCGGTGCAGACCACGGCGGTGTCGATGGACAGCTCGCGGGTCGTGCCGAACGCGGTCTCGGAGAGGTCGAGCTCCACCGGCAGCGTCGCGTTCCGGCCGCGCCGGGCCCGGGACCGCGGGCCCCGGGACGTCGCGGTGCCGAAGAACGCGTCCATGATGTCGCTGAACGGGAACCCGGCGCCGCCGAAGCCGCCGGCGCCCGCCCCGCCGCCCGGCGCGAACGGATCGGCGCCCAGGTCGTACATCTCGCGCTTCTTCGGGTCGGAGAGCACCTCGTACGCCTGGGTGATCTCCTTGAACCTGTCCTGGGTCTCCGGATCCGGGTTGACGTCCGGGTGGAGCTCCCGCGCGAGCCGGCGATAGGCCCTCTTGACCTCGTCGGCGCTGGCGTCCCGCCGGACGCCCAGGGTCGCGTAGTAGTCGTTGGCCACTTACGACCCCGCCAGGATCTGTCCCACGTAGCGTGCCACTGCCCGTACCGCTCCCATCGTGCTGGGGTAATCCATGCGTGTAGGCCCGAGCACTCCAAGCCGGGCCAGGGTGAGGTCGCCCACGCCGTAGTCGGCGGCGACGACCGAGGTCGACCGGAGCCCCAGATCGGGGTTCTCGGTGCCGATCCGCACCGTCACTTTAGAGGAATCACCGGTCTCGCCGAGCAGCCGCATCAGCACCACCTGCTCTTCGAGCGCCACGAGAACCTCCCTCAGGCTCTGCGAGAAGTCCACCGCGGCGAGGTTGGCCGCACCCGCGAAAACGATCTTCTCTTCGTGCTTCTCGACGAGGGTCTCCAGCAGCACCGACAGCACCGCCGCGGCGAGCGGACGCTCCTCCGGACCCACCTTGTCGGGCAGGTCGGCCACCGCGGTGGGGACGTCGCCGAGGCCCAGCCCGTCGAGGCACGTGTTCAGCAACGCCCGCAGGTGCCCGATCGATTCCTCCGACACCGAGCCGCCCGCCTCGATCACGCGCTGCTCGACGCGCCCGGTGTTGGTGATCAGGACGAGCAGCAGCCGCCCCTCCGCGACCGGGACCAGCTCGACGTGCCGCACCGACGAGCGCGTCAGCGACGGGTACTGCACGACGGCGACCTGCCGGGTGAGTTGCGCGAGCAGCCGCACCGTCCGGCCGACGACGTCGTCGAGGTCGTACGCGCCGGACAGGAACGTCTCGATGGCGCGGCGCTCGGCGACCGACAGCGGCTTGATCGTGGACAGCCGGTCGACGAACAGCCGGTAGCCCTTGTCCGTGGGGACGCGTCCGGCGCTGGTGTGCGGCTGGGTGATGTACCCCTGCTCCTCCAGCACCGCCATGTCGTTGCGGATGGTGGCCGGGGACACGCCGAGGTTGTGCCGGTCCGCGAGCGCCTTCGAGCCCACCGGCTCGTTGGTGGAGACGAAATCCTCCACGATGGCGCGCAGGACGGCGAGCTTCCGGTCGTCCAGCACCTGGTCACCTCCTTCGTCGCGCCGGGCCCGTGCCGCCGGCGCCCCCGCGCCGCTGGCACTCCATACTCCCGAGTGCCAATTGTACGGGCCCGGAGACCCGATCTGGAGTGCTCGCGCGGACTCGGCGCACGGCGGCGCGATCCTATCCGTTCCGGACACAGGCTCCCATTCCTGTAGGACGCGCCCGCCCCGCCCCCGGAGGACCCGCCCGGAGGGCCCGGTCGGAGTCCCCGGTGAGGCACGCGCCACGCCGACGGAAGAGGGGCGACGCCTTACGGGCGCCTCGCCGAGTTAATGTGCGGACCTGTGCGCAGTAAGAACTACGGAAACGACGTGCTGGCCGGCGACTGGCGCAGGCCCCGCAAGGGCCAGATCCCGGAGGTCCCGGCCGAGCCGGGCCTGGTCGCCGAGGACCCCGACAGCGGTTTCTGCGGCGCCGTCGTCGGCTGCGACAAGTTCGGCGTCACCCTGGAGGACCGGTTCGGCAAGCGGCGCGTGTTCCCGCTGACAAAGTCCGGTTTCCTGATCGACGGCAAGCCCGTCACGCTCGTCCGCCCCAGCGCGGCGCCGAGCGGGCGCCCGGCGCGCTCCGCGTCCGGCTCCATCGCCGTCCAAGGGCTGCGGGCGAAGGTGGCCAAGGAGAGCCGGATCTACGTGGAGGGCGTCCACGACGCCGAGCTGGTCGAGAAGATCTGGGGCCACGACCTCCGGGTCGAGGGCGTCGTCGTGGAGTACCTCGAAGGCGTGGACGACCTGCCCGCCATCGTCGAGGAGTTCGGCCCGGACGGCGACCGCCGCCTCGGCGTGCTCGTCGACCATCTCGTGGACGGCTCCAAGGAGTCCCGGATCGCCGCGCAGGTATCGTCGCCGCACGTCCTCGTCACCGGGCACCCGTTCATCGACATCTGGGAGGCGGTCAAGCCCGCCTCCGTGGGCATCCGCGCCTGGCCGCGCATCCCTCGCGGCGTCCCCTGGAAGGAAGGCGTCATCGCCGAACTCGGCTGGGGCGACGACACGGGCGCGGCCTGGAAACGCATCCTGGGTTCAGTGAACACCTACACAGACCTGGAGCCCGCACTCCTAGGCCGGGTAGAAGAACTCATCGATTTCGTTACCTGTTGACCCAGGGGGGCGACCCCCTGGAACCCCCGTCACGAGGCGGTCGATCCTCACGCCACAGTGCGGGTGGGCCGTGACCGTGCGGGTTTGTCGCGTGGCGCTGCGGTCGCCCGGCTCGGCGGGTCGTGCGACCTCCGGCGCTGGGCGCCTCCGGCCGCACGACCCGTGACCCGGCTGGGGCCCGGCCCAAGTCAGGCCCGATCAGGTCAGGTCGCGGACTGCGGCGTCGGCTAGTAGGCGGCCTCGTTGGGTGAGGACCGCGCGGCCCTCCTCGTAGGGGGACGGCTCTAGGAGGCCGTCATCGATCGCCTTGCGGGCGGCCTTGTCGTCCAGCAGGCCGGTGGGGCAGCCCTGGGCCAGGCGCAGTTCGAGCATGATCCGCTCTATGCGGCGGTCGTCGTCGTCCAGGATCTCCCGGGCGTGGGCCGGGGTTGTGCCTTCCGCCAGGCGGGACGCGTAGGCGGCGGGGTGTTTGACGTTCCACCAGCGGGTTCCGCCGACGTGGCTGTGCGCGCCGGGTCCGATGCCCCACCAGTCGGCGCCCGTCCAATACAGCATGTTGTGGCGGCAGACGGCGCTGGGGGCGGCGGCCCAGTTGGATATCTCGTACCAGTGCAGGCCGTGGGCGGTCAGCATCTCGTCCGCGATCAGGTAGCGGTCGGCCATGGCGTCGTCGTCCGGGGCCGTCAGTTCGCCCCTTCGCACCTGTGCGGCCAGGCGCGTGCCGTCCTCGACGATGAGCGCGTACGCCGACACGTGGTCTGGCTCAGCCTTCAGGGCGGCTTCCAGGGACGCTCGCCAGTCGTCGTCGGTTTCGCCTGGCGTCCCGTAGATGAGGTCGAGGTTGATGTGCTCGAAGCCTGCCTTGCGCGTCCAGTCCACTACTTGCGGGACGCGTCCAGGCGTGTGAGCGCGCTCCAGGACGGCCAGAACGTGCTCGCGCGCGCTCTGCATGCCGTACGACACGCGCGTGAAGCCGACTTCACGCAGCCTCGCTACATATCTTTCGTCGACCGACTCGGGATTTGCTTCGGTCGTTACTTCTGCGCCTGGCGTGAGGCCGAATTCGGTGTCGATCGCGTGCAGGACGCGCCCCAGATCGTCAGGCGGCAGAAGGGTCGGGGTGCCTCCGCCCACGAAGACCGTCTCGACGGGCAGGTCCGCGTCGCCCAGCACCCGCCGGGCCATCCGGACCTCTGCGATGGCGGTGTCGGCGTAGGAGTCGCGGCTCGCCCCCGGCCCGAGCTCCGTCGCCGTGTACGTGTTGAAATCGCAGTATCCGCAGCGCGTCACGCAGAACGGGACGTGCACGTAGAACGCGAACGGCCGCGTCCCGAGGCCGTCGAGGGCGCGGCCGGGGAGCGCACCGTCCGCCGGTACGGGGTCGCCGTCAGGAAGGGTCGAGGGCACGCTTCAAGTCTGCCCTGCCCAGGGCCCTGCCCCGTCCGGTCAGGCGTCGCTCAGCTTCTCGCGGAGCCAGTCCGGGATGTGCTCGTCGGTGCGGGGGAAGCGGTCGAGGTCTTTGACGTACGCGGACGACGTGAGAGGCGGCGTGAAGTCGGGTTCGCCGTCGTAGTCGAACTCGGCGCTGAACCGGCCCGAGCGCTCGACCTGGAGGCGGGCGGTGAACCAGGCGCCCTTGCCCTTCCGGTACATGGCGCGGCGCAGCTCGTCCATCTTCCCGACGGCCTGGCCGGGCGGCATGGCCGTGCGGCGCTCGCCGTCCGGGCCCTCGACCTCCAGGGAGGCGCTGTCGATGCCGACCGTCGCGCGGAACTCGAAATCGAGCCGCTCCCATCCGGACGGGGCGGCGGTCCGCAGCGCGCGGACGGCGCCGTTCACCGTCTCCCGCTCCTTCGCAGAGCGCAGTACCTGCTCGGGGTCGGTCACGCTGCCTCCGGGGATCGGCCTTCTGGTCGGCACTGGTGGTTGATCGGCACTCGTCGTTGATCGGCACGGTACCCGTCCGACCGTACCGACATGTACCTCCAGACCAAGCAGCCCCCGCCGTGTCGCGGTTTCACACGCGCCTCCTCACGCGCATCAGTCCGCGCGGCCACGCTACGCGGCCGTAGCCGCGGCGCGACCGCGACCACCATGAACCCGACACCCACGGGGGACCCGGGCTTCACCGGAACGCAACACGCGCGGCCTACCTTCGCTGATCATGAGAAACCGTGCGCGTCATGCCGTGCTCGCGTTGACCGGCGCCGCTCTCGCCGGCGCTCCCCTCCTCCTTGCCGTCTCCCCCGCGACCGCGGCCGGAGCCCCCGGCGTGATCACCGTCCATCGGGACGGGCCCGCGAGGTCGCTGCCGTTCACCGCCCGGCGGGACGGTGAGGCCGTGATCTCCTTCGCCGCGTCCGCGCCCGGCGTGTCCTGGGCCCGGAAGGGCGCCGAGTCCGCCGTCGTGGCGATCTCGGTGGACGGGCGGCACGTGACCGATCTCGTCGTCCCGTCGTCCGAGCCGGTGGCGGAGCCTCGGCCTCGGGCCCGTCGGCCCAGGTGAGCACGAGGTCACGCTGCGGTTCGCGAAGGGCAGCGCGGCCGCCGCCCGCCGCGTCACCCTTCAGCGTCCGCGCGTCGAGGTGCCGTCCGCAGAGGCGGACGCGGTGGCGTTGCGTCACGCGCCCATCGTCGTCGGACGGACGGGATGGCCCCTCGGCGACCCGTACCAGAACACCACGACCGACACCCCGCTCGTCGCCTGGCACGAGACGCGGCCCGCCGCCGCGCCCGGCCACCGGATCATCGAGTACTCGGTGGTGTGGAGCAACGAGGACGGCGGCACCGACTCGCCCGCGCTGATGGCCCGCTGGGGCCGGACCACCGACATCGAATGGGTCTACCGGGTCGAGGTGGACGAGTCCGGTGATCGCGTCGGCGGCACCGCCGTGTACCAGGCGCCGATGCACATGACGCTCAAGTTCCTGGGCCGCTACGAGGGCGACCATCCGGTGCTGCAGACGTGCACGTCCAACAACAACATGTGCGACGTGGTCTCACCGGGCGCGCCGCTGCGCTTCCTGCTCGACGCGTCCAGGACGCGCCCGGACGGCCGCGCCCGCGAGGTCGTCATGGACCGCGAGCCGTGGACGTACCGCATCGCGGCGCAGGAGATGGCCCGCGAAGGGAAGATCGAGACGCCGTCCGACCCGGCGACACTAGAAGTCGGCGACCAGCGCACGTACCTCTTCGTCGAGTTCGCGAAGAAGACGGGCTCCCCGACCGGGTCCGGGTCTGTGCCGGGTGTGGCGCTCGGCGTCCGGCTCAAGGACGACCCGTCCACGCTCTACCGGTCCGACCACGACCAGCCGACCTGGTCGATCGACCGTGACGGCGCCGTCGCCACCACCGTCGAGCTGCCGGAGGGGACGACGGTCTCCGACATCGCGTCGATCGAGGCCCTGCGCCGCCCGACCGGGGCCGGGGACAATGGCGCACCGGCCACGGTCACGTCCATCAACCGAGGGTTCTTCCTGGACGACTCGTACCTGCCGCACCCCTCGTCCATCGGCTGGCAGGGAGCGGTGACGGTCACGCAGGAGAAGCCGTCCGCCGTGGTGTGGCGTCCCTGACTCCTCCCCGAACCAGCGGGCCCGTGGCGCGAAACGGCCACGGGCCCCGGGGATGCGGGAACCCTTGCGAACTCCGGGCGCGTCCAAGGAGTCATACACTTTCGCCATAGGTCGCACAGCGAACGCGTAGCGAACTAGGAGAGGACGTCCGCCATGGCCTACGGGCCTCCCCCGTCGCCCGGCCCAGGGCAGCAGCCCGGAGGGCAACATCAGGCCCCTTGGCAGCAGCCCGGAAACATGTGGCAGCAACCCCAACAGCCGCAGCAACAGCCCCCGCCGCACCAGCAACAGCCCGGCGGCGGCGCCCCGGGCGGTTGGCAGCAGCAGCCCCAGGGCGGTCACACCGCCCAGATTCCCGGCCACTTCGGACCCGTCACCGACGACGAGCGGACGTGGTCGCTCATGGCGTACGTGGGCCAGTTCCTCGTCAGCGCCATCGCCCCGGCCATCGTCTACGTCGGCAAGGCGCGCTCGCCGTTCGCGCGCAAGCACGCGGTGCAGGGCCTCAACATGAGCCTGGCGTCCATCGCCGTCTGGTTCGTCTTCGGGCTGCTGTCGCTGGCGATCGAGGTGCTCATCTGGGTGCCGCTGCTGTTCACGGCGGTCGTGATGTTCTTCCTCGTCTACGCGGGACGGGCCGCCAACCGCGGCGAGTTCCGCCGCGTCCCTTCCGCGGTGGCCTGGCCCCTGCTGAAGAAGTAGCCCCGGCCAGGGCCGGGCGTTACTTCCGGCCCTTGTCGGTGGGCTCGCCCCCACCGGTGGACAGCGCCGCGACGAAGGCCTCCTGCGGGACGTCCACCCGCCCGATGGTCTTCATCCGCTTCTTGCCCTCCTTCTGCTTCTCCAGCAGCTTGCGCTTGCGGGAGATGTCGCCGCCGTAGCACTTGGCGAGGACGTCCTTGCGGATCGCGCGGATGTTCTCCCGGGCGATGATGCGCGCGCCGATCGCGGCCTGGATGGGCACCTCGTACTGCTGCCGCGGGATCAGTTCCTTGAGCTTGGACGTCATCATCAGCCCGTACTCGCGCGCCTTGTCCCGGTGGACGATCTGGCTGAACGCGTCCACCGACTCGCCCTGCAGCAGGATGTCGACCTTCACCAGGTCGGCCTCCTGCTCGCCGCTCGGCTCGTAGTCCAGCGACGCGTACCCGCGGGTCTTCGACTTCAGCTGGTCGAAGAAGTCGAAGATGATCTCGGCGAGGGGCAGCGTGTAGCGGATCTCGACGCGGTCCTCCGACAGGTAGTCCATGCCGAGCAGCACCCCGCGCCGCCCCTGGCACAGCTCCATGATCGCGCCGATGTGCTCGGACGGGCTCAGCAGCGTCGCCTTCACCACCGGCTCGTACACGGCCCCGATCTTGCCCTCGGGGAACTCGCTGGGGTTGGTGACGGTGTGCTCCGTCCCATCCTCCATCGTCACGCGGTACACGACGTTCGGCGCGGTCGAGATCAGCGACAGGTCGAACTCGCGCTCCAGCCGCTCCCGGACGATCTCCATGTGCAGCAGCCCGAGGAACCCGCAGCGGAACCCGAACCCGAGCGCCGCCGACGTCTCCGGCTCGTACACCAGCGCGGCGTCGTTCAGCTGCAGCCTGTCGAGCGCGTCCCGCAGCTCGGGGTACTGGTCGCCGTCCACCGGGTACAGGCCGGAGAACACCATCGGCTTCGGGTCGCGGTAGCCGCCGAGCGCCTCGGGCGCCCGCCGGGACGCGCCGGTCACCGTGTCGCCGACCCGCGCCTGCCGGACGTCCTTCACCCCGGTGATCAGGTAGCCGACCTCGCCGACGCCGAGGCCCTGCACGGGAACCGGCTCCGGGGAGATCACGCCGACCTCCAGCGTCTCGTGCGCCGCGCCGGTCGACATCATCAGGCTCTTCTCGCGGCGCGACAGATGCCCGTCCATGATCCGGACGTAAGTGACGACGCCGCGGTAGGTGTCGTACACCGAGTCGAAGATCAGCGCGCGGGCGGGCCCGTCGGGGTCGCCGACCGGGGCCGGCACCTCCTCGACGATCTTGTCGAGCAGCTCGCGGACGCCCTCGCCCGTCTTGCCCGAGACGCGCAGCACGTCGGACGGCTCGCAGCCGATGATCCCGGCCAGCTCCTCGGCGTACTTGTCCGGCTGCGCCGCCGGGAGGTCGATCTTGTTGAGGACGGGGATCAGGTGCAGGTCGGCCTCAAGGGCCAGGTACAGGTTCGCGAGCGTCTGCGCCTCGATGCCCTGCGCCGCGTCCACCAGCAGGACGGCGCCCTCGCACGCCGCCAGCGACCGCGACACCTCGTAGGAGAAGTCGACGTGGCCCGGCGTGTCGATCAGGTTCAGGACGTGGTCGACGCCCTGGGACGTCCACGGCAGCCGGACGGCCTGGCTCTTGATTGTGATACCGCGCTCGCGCTCGATGTCCATGCGGTCGAGGTACTGGGCGCGCATCTGGCGCTCCTCGACCACGCCGGTCAACTGCAGCATCCGGTCCGCGAGGGTCGACTTGCCATGGTCGATGTGCGCGATGATGCAGAAGTTGCGGATGATCGCGGGATCGGTCTTGTCAGGCTCAGGCGCTCGCACCGGGGTCCGTTCGCAAAACTCACAGGTGGACATGAATGTGTTCCCCCATGGTCCCATGCCGGACTCGATGCTCCGTGCACGGCCCGGTTTGGGGCGGGCCCCGGTGATTGGTAGGCTGTGCGCTTGCGTGTGGCGTAGCGTCGTGCCCCGGGGGCACCGTCCCGCCCCCGTTCAGACATTCGTCAGGGCCTGCGCACGAGCAGGCGACTATCGCGACCAAGCTGAGGCACTACGACGTGGCTAACATCAAGTCCCAGATCAAGCGCAACAAGCAGAACGAGAAGGCCCGCCTGCGCAACAAGGCCGTCAAGTCCGAGCTGAAGACGGCGATCCGCAGGTTCCGCGAGGCCGCCGACGAGGGCCGCGTCGACGACGCCGTCGCGGCGCAGCGCCACGCTGCCCGCAAGCTGGACAAGGCCGTCAGCAAGGGCGTCATCCACAAGAACCAGGCCGCCAACCGCAAGTCGGCGATCGCCAAGCGCGCCGCCGCCCTGCAGGCCGCCAAGTAGGACCGGGGCAGGCGCCAGTCGGCTAGGCGGCTAGGCGGCTAGGCGGCGCCCGCAGCATCCGCACGCACGGGGCCGGCCACGGAAGCCGGCCCCGACGCATATCCGAACGCGATACACATGGACGAGCGCCGCGCGACGAGGATCTCCAAATACCTCGCCCTGCACCTGCGGCACCGCCCCGAGCGGATCGGCCTCACCCTCGACGCCGAAGGCTGGGCCGACGTCACCGCACTGCTCGCGGCCGCCGCCCGCCACGGGTTCCGGTTCACCCGCGCCGAGCTCGAACACGTCGTCGCCGCCAACGACAAGAAGCGCTACGAACTCGACGGGAACCGGGTCAGGGCCGTCCAGGGGCATTCGGTCCCGGTCGAGCTGAACCTTCCGCCGACGCCTCCGCCGGAATTCCTGTACCACGGCACCGTCCGCCGTTTCGTGGAATCGATCCTGCGCGAAGGGCTCCGGCCCATGGGACGGCACGATGTGCACCTGTCCCCCGACCGCGAAACGGCGCGGCGCGTCGGCGCCCGCCGCGGCAAGCCTGTCATCCTGACCGTCGACGCCGGGCGGATGGCCGCCGACGGGCACGAATTCCGCGTCAGCGCGAACGGCGTGTGGCTGACGGGCTCCGTCCCGCCGGAATATCTTCGAGAATGACCTCGGCGGCGGCCCAGTCGGGGACGTGCCGCACCCATTCGGGCCCCTCCGCTCCTCCGAACAGGTATCGGTACGGGACGACGTCGCGAATGGCGCGATGCACGTCCAGCCGGTCGTCGATCATGTGGGTGATTCCGAGTTCCTCGCAGTGCCGCGCCTTTTCCGGCCGCTTCCTGCAGAACCGGACGTTCCGCCTGGGCAGGCCCGTCCGCCGGTAGAAGTCATGGTGGTCGAGCCAGGCCAGCGTCCGCTGCCGGACGCGGTCGCCGCACTTGGAGATGATCCAGGCCCGCCCGCCGAACGCCTCGATCAGCCCGGGCAGCACCTCGTACACCCCCGCCGTCGCGGGCGAGGCCAGCGCCTCCTCGAAACTGCCGCCAAGGAACGCCGTGTCGTCGTCGCCCGGGGCCAGCAGCCCCCCGTGAATGACCCGGCCGAAATCGACGCCGAGCCTCGGTTCCCCGTTCATGCCCCCAAC